>JAACDL010000112.1 GCA_009936765.1 Methanobacteriota archaeon | reverse complement strand
GGAATTTCTTTTGCACAATGCTCGAAAATATCTGTAATCAACCTCATAGATGGCCCCGGTGGGAAAATATGTGTCCCTCGTGCAATATATTCCTTCAATATATCATTTTGAATTGTTCCGCGAACTTGGGATTGACTAACTCCGTTTTCTTCTGCTACAGCCACGTACATAGCTAGTAGAACCATTGCAGGAGCATTGATTGTCATTGAAGTAGATACTTTGTCCAGAGGTATTCCATCCAATAGTAACCTCATATCATCAAGGCAAGATATTGATACACCAACCTTACCAACTTCACCTTCGCTCATTTCATCATCAGCATCAAGACCTAACTGAGTTGGTAGATCAAAAGCCACAGAGAGTCCTTTTTGTCCTCTGTCCAATAGTAATTTGAAACGCTCGTTTGTTTCTTCAGCACTACTAAAACCAGCATACTGACGCATTGTCCATAATCGTGAACGGTACATTGTGTCGTGAATGCCACGTGTGTAGGGTGGTTTTCCAGCAACATCTGGACCTGCTATTTTGGGGACCTCGATTCCACCAAGTGTCCGCCAGTCTTCTCTACGCTGGCTACTCATTGATTATCTCTCCAATGATTTTACTTTCATGCGTGCGTATAAATCCTCACACCAAATTTTAGAATAACTACTGATTATTTTCAACAGCAACCATCGTCATTGCAATCTTTGGCCGGTTCTCCAGCCGTCTCTTCTTCATGATTTACTCCGCCTTCGCCGTGAACGTGTCCGTGTGAAAGTTCTTCATCGGTTGCATCTCTGATATCGATTATTTCTACGTTGAATGTAAGGGATTTTCCTGCAAGGGCGTGATTGAAATCAACAGTTACCGATTCTTCAGCAACTTCAGTAACTCTGAATGGCCCCATATCACTCATCAGAGTCATTCCAACTTCGGGAGTAATTTCTCCAAACATGTCTGTTGGAACTTGCTGCACAGCATCTGGGTTGTGCTCTCCATATGCCTCTTCTGAAGTAAGGGTGAATTCGACTTTGTCTCCTGTCTTAGAACCCATGAGTTCTTTTTCGAAACCAGGAATCATTTGCTTGTGACCTACTAGGAAAGTTAGAGGATCTCTCCCCTCACTGGAATCAAAAACTTCGCCAGAATCTGGTAGTGTCCCTGTATAATGTACTGTTGCGACTTTATTATTTGCTATTTCTGACATAGTATCATCTCTTTGTAGTATATTTCTTAACCATCTTTCTGAATTCATCAGCGATTCTTTCTGGAATAATTAATTCGGCTTCTTTTTGATTAATGAATTCGATAGCTTCGGATACACCGATTCTTTCACCCTTAGCCCAGATTTGGCCTAATACATTTGAACGGTGCTCTTCACTAACTTCCTCAACATCTAGTAAATCTCTTGCAGCATACTTGTATTCCAAGTATTTTCTACGGTCTAGTTTACGAGATTGAGGTTGCCTTCCGCCACCCTTTTTATCTCCGGGACGTCTGCGCTTAGGTCTTCTATCAGCCTTTTTCTTCTCAGTTTTGATAGTCTTGAATACGTTCGCAGGATTCTTTTTCTCTACTGTTTTAACCGGTGCTACAATGACTTCTTCCACTACAACTTCAGTAGCGACTTCAGTAACATTTTCTTTTAGTATCTCCACTTCGGCTACTGGCGTTTCTTCAGATTTCTTGGCATCCTTAGCATCTTTAGCAAATTGAGCAGTAGCCGCAGATTTTGCACGTAATGCAGCCAACCTGTCTTCCCTGTTTTCTGGCTTCTTAATCGAAGTTTTTGGAGCAGGTTTGGGTTGAGGAGAAGGTTTGTGAACAGGAGTAGATTTCGGAGCAACCTCTTTTGCAGAAGATAGCTTCTCGTTTTCGATTTCCTTACGCTTGCGCATTGCTTCCATAGCAGCCTTTTGTTTTGCGGCTAAATCATTGGTAGGTTTGGCAGGTTCAGGAGTGCGCGGTCTACTTGTTTGACGTTGCACTTTGTCTTTCCTGTCACGTGCCTTCTGACTAGCATTTGGAGCAAATGGATTGAATGGCTCATCCTTGCGCCGTCGCCCGTTCATATTGTTGCGGCTATTCGGCCTCTCATAACCCTTGGCATCCACTCAAGGCCACGAAATCGGGGTTTGGTCAGTACGCATTTCCTGATCTATTCCTGAATGTATCAATGATGTAGTCCTTCCACTTCGAATTTCAAGCCAACCCAGTCTAGCAATCATGGTCCCATTATCGATGCAGTACATCTTAGGGGGACAGTGGCTACTCGCATCTCTTTCAGAACACATGATAGATGACATTTCACGCAGCCTTTGATTGCAAGCAACTCCGCCACCGAGTAAAATCTCACTTTTACCAGTATGAGCCAGTGCTCTTTCAGCAACTTCTATGCATGCTGCAAATGCATGTTCTTGAATACTCCAACATACTGCTTCAAATGGTACTCCATCACTTACTAATTTGTTGGCAGCACTCATTAGTCCAGAGAATGCTAAATCCATTCCATGAACAGCATATGGCAATTCTAATCCAACCAAAGAGGGATTTGGATTTTTTGAAATCCATTCTAGTGATTTTTGTTCGATAACGGGTCCGCCAGGGAACGGTATGCCATGCTTTCTTGCAAATTTATCAAGCATATTTCCGATACCGATGTCTAATGTTTCACCAAGAACTCTGTATCTTCCATCAAGTCTTGCAATTACTTGTGTATTACCTCCACTTACGTACAGTAGTATTGGGTCATCACACCCACATTGTTCACGGCCTATCTCGATATGAGCTACACAATGATTAACTCCAATCAAAGGGACTCCAAGATGTTCCGAAATCGTTCTTGCAGCGGCAGCACCGGTCCTCAGACAAGCACCCATCCCTGGCCCTTGAGAATAGGCCACTGCACCAATTTCTCTGGGAGTAATGTTGTTGTCAATCAGCAATTTAGAAAATAATTGAGTAGACAAATCAACATGATGGTCTGCGGCTTCGCGAGGATGTATTCCTCCTTCAGTTGGGCGCAAGGTGTCAGATGAAGACGGGCGTGGCTTTCCATCAGGATCAACGAGTCCAAATGAGAATGTATGCGCAGTGGATTCGATACCAAGTATCCATCCCCCTCGCATGATTGTCCTAGTCGGATATACTATCTAACGGTTATACTCTCCCCGTGTTATATGCAGCGACTCTTAACCAACGCTGGACCCATTGCGCACCTATCAGGTGTAGGTCCATTAACTGGTGAAATTGAAGATTTGGACAAGCATATTTGGAGTGCTGGTTTGGG
>JAACDL010000111.1 GCA_009936765.1 Methanobacteriota archaeon | reverse complement strand
GGGGGCCATGAGGGGCGACGAATCGCCCCTCATGGCAGCCTCGGTGTCAAGCACCGTTATTTGCTGTCAGTCAAGTTATGAGATCAGTAATCCCAGTCCTTGCCATCATCATCATCTCCACCACGGGAGAGGATGAACGCTCCGACAACGAATGCTACAACAACAAGTCCGATGATTGCGCCCCATGCTCCTGCAGGGATGCTACCTTCAGCATCATCATCTGTGCTTCCAACGGTACAGTCTGCACCATCTGGGTCGACTTCACAAGGATCTTCTTGGTTGTTATCATTCACAAGGATGATATCAGTTCCAGGAACTGAGTTATCCATGTTATCCTTGTCATCATATGGTACTGCTGTGAAGTAGTACGTCTTTGTTCCAATACCACCTGGGTGGTTAATGTCTACAGACGTTGAATCTTCAGCATCAGCACATGTTGATGGCATGTCACCGCTTGTGGTCCAAGAATAGTCAGTGTAGCAGACCATCCATCCAGTTACATCAGATGTGTCGCCAGATGCGGTCCAAGATACTGTCCATGCATTTGAGTCAGCCTTGTTTGATACAGTCATTGCAGTAGCAGATGCATCGCCGTCAACTTCCTTGTCAGCAGTTGCTGATTCGGTCGCAACAGTAGGATGGCATCCACCTACGTTACAAACTGACAGTGTGTAGGTGTATGTTTCACCGTGTGTTGTGTCAGTCTGTCCGCTCATCGAATGTCCGATAAGAGTGGTGTTCTCTTGTGTTGTTGAACAAACATCGTTGGAATCACAAATTTGCATTTGTAACCAATCAAAGCCAGGTACAGTGTTTCCATCATATGACCAAGTAGCAGTGATGTCTCCGCCCTTTGTGGCTATGACATTCAATCCTGTTGGGTTACCTTCAGGCTCTTCGATGATCTGTAGAACTCCACCCATAAGGACAATTTCTCCCTGTGGTAGAACTTGGTTTCCTACACCCATGTCAATGCTGATTGTTCCAGCATTGATTGTTGAAGCAAGCTGAGCCCAGTTACCGTTACTAATCCAGAACACACTTGTTGGCTCTAGAAGAGCAGGGTCGTAGTTGATTGTAATTGACTGTGAGTCAACATCTTCTGGCAAGTAGGTTGTTGATGGTGTGTAATCAACAACTGCTACAGAAGTATATTCACCAGCATATCCGAAGGAAGTTAGGTCCTGAGTGTAAGGCCCTTCTGCGCTGTCGTCAACGGTTACTTGGAATGCGTTGTACCCATCATAAGTTAAGTCGTATAGCATTTCAATTCCGTTATCAGTGCTGTCTTGAGCAACTATTTGATTCCAAATGAATACATTTGTGAAGTCAGTTGCGCTTGATTGATAAGCATCAGAAACTGTAACTGAGTATGTATTAACTCCTGCCCAGTCGCTAGAGATTGCGTTTAGAACACAAACTGAGAACTGTGGGCCTATTCCGTTACATTGTGAAGGAATTGGTATTCCCTCAACTACAGCCATGTCAGGGTGAGTCCAAACATAGTTCAGAGTCTCTCCACTGTTATCATCAGCATCGAATGCATCTGCAATAAGTGTAACTTGCCCTTCGCCAACAATAATTGAGAACGCTTCTTGCTCAACTGTTAGAGAAACTGCAGGTCTGTTGTTTAGTGCAGTGATTCCGTAAATCGAAGAGTCGTCATTGCGTGCAGACATATCTGCGACTGATTCATTGACCATTGATACTGTAGCTGTAATGTTGTATACTCCTGGTTCGAAGTTAAACATGATACAAGCTTCTCCCATTTCGAAAGCAGTACCTAGGTTTTGAGGGTCATCGCCCAGTTCCATGTGCATGTATGCTTCTCCCACTCCGTAAGCACAATCATCAGCATCTTCAGTTGTTGTTACGCCGGTAACTGTGTTTTCGATATCGAATGTTACCTTCCAATCATAGGTAGTATCCAAGGAAGTACCAAGGTGGCGGACTGTAGCTTGTACGCTGGACCATGCTGGGTTCAGAGGACTTGCAATGATTCCTGGCATGGTTGGCTGAGTCAAAGGCATGTCGTTTTCATCCATTACATATCCTTGGTTTACAACCAAGTTCATGATACCAATGTCGTGGTAAGTTTGAATCATACCTGTGATTTCTGCTTCGCTTGTTGAAGCATCATCGTCTTGGTATTGTGTAACTTCACAGTAATCCATAACATCTCTTTGTGTTCTGTTATCTCCAGTGCCTTCTTCGACGGTTCTCATACAGTCTGCTAGTTGCCCGTATAGAACGTAACTGACTAGATTGACTTCAACGCTGTAGGATCCGCTTCCACCAGATGTATCTGGTGATAGGACTCCTTGCCATGCTGCAGAGTCTGTGAAATTAAGTGTGTATCGAGTACCATTGGTCATGTTAGTATCATCCTCACCGTTACGGTAGGTTTCTTCCATACCTGCGTTACCAAATGTAGCAAACTGGGATGTTCCAAGCAGGTCTTCTCCTGCTGGCCCTGTTGCTGCATCAAGTGTACCTTCAACCTTAATATCAAGGGTAATGGAGCGTGCTTGCCAACTTGTAGAACCACCTAGTTCCACTGTTAGATCAAACGGTTTGTCTCCATCTCCGCCTTCGACTTCCTTTCCAGAGGCCCAGGCTAGGTCAACTACGATATCGGTCCAGTCCACTACTGAAACCATATTTTCAGAGTAGTCGTTTCCGGCGTCACTGTCGCCTACTGCAGATGTTGTAACTACAACAACATAGTCACCAGTGATTGGTGTCCAAGTTACAATTGCACCTTGGTACATCATGGTGTACTTGCCGTAGTCAAGCGCAGCGTTAGCAGCTAGTGTAGACCATGGGCAAACGAATGAGTCGTCACAGACGACATCGCCATTTGTCCAGGATAGGTCATTTCCTGCTGCATCTTTGGCAATCATGCCACGTGCGCCACCTTCAGACAAGTATACGGTGACAGTAATTGCCATCTCTTCGATAGCAGTATCTCCTGCGTTCTGTATATATGTCTCAAAGTTTACATCTTCGCCGGCTTTCAGTGTGTGTAACTGTTCGCCAGTAATGCTGTCGGTCGTTGTCGCTCTAGGCGACAGAATGCTTACAACTTCAGCGTCAGGACCTGTGCGGCCATCTGCTTCGTTCGTGTTTTTAGGTTCCAGTTCAGCTAGGTCAAGTGCAACTAGCGATGTGCTAGCTAGCATAATTACTGCTAAAATCATGGGGGTTAACTTGCTCATTGTCATCTCCTCCAAAAGGGTCGGTTGCTCTCCCGACGGCATATAGGGTATTTAGGAGTTGGCAAGGACGATTCGATTACGCATCGCCAAAATAGAGATTTAATCTTACATCTCTATGCCGCTTAGTGACTCTTTTTCACTGAAAGAATTAGTATTAATAATTGAAATAAGCACTACATGGTACAATGTGTTTGTGTATTCTATCCCGCAACTAAGATAATAACTAACTAAGATAATTAATCAAGCGAAGATAGTGCCTGAGATGGAGTGACTTTAGTCGCTTTAGAGACTGGCATCCAAGTTGCAATCAATACCAATATCCAGCCGCCTATTACAATTGTCAATACTTCAACCCAAGGTAGTATCAGATCTACGCCTTGGTCTTCCCAGAACGTACGGTAAAGGGCAAGATGGAACATCATTGCAACAACTGCTCCATTCAGCATACCTAGGAGTGAAGTCCAACTGACTTCAAGTATCATTCCGCCCATTACCATTTTCTTACGGAAACCTAGGGCCCTTAGCATTCCAATTTCGCCAGACCTTTCGGAAACTGAACGATAAGTTACAACTCCGATTCCAGCAATTCCCACAATTAGTCCTAGAGCTAAGTATGCTTGGAATATAGATAAAATCGCGTAAACTAGCCCGAGTATCAGTAAGATTTCTTCTTCGATAACAGAAGAATAAACTCCCTTTGATGCGAGGTCCTTAGACAATGATTCTTCAAGTTCTGCAGAGTTTGAATCCGCATCATGAGAAACATAGATTCTAGTGACGACTCCGCCGTATTGCTCATCAACTATTTCTCCATTCATCCATATGCCCTGAGAGAACAACTGACTTGACTCGGAAAGTATGCCACCAACCGTCACATTTCTGCTATTTCCAGGGTTCGTTATATCAATTAGCGAAATCGATTTTCCAATTGGAAGAGTAATCCCCACAAGTGACTCCCCCGTGTTGGGATCGATTAGAGCAAATGAACTATCTACGAACACCACATTTGGATTCGAATTTAGGGAGTCCCACGCCTCTGCTTGAGTACTTCCTAATGAGCGATCCCAGTCCTCCAATGGTATGCCTCCATGTTCGATAAATCCTGAATCTACACCCCGTAAAATATAGCCAATCTTCTCATCACCATCATCGACCCAAACGACTGCTCGATTTACCCGTCCAACCGCATCAATATCTGATGGCGAGGTTTCCTTTAGGCCCCATTCATCGGGATTGGAAGAGAGTTCCAATGGAACTTGTCTCGAAGATGAAAGAAGAATCTCAAAATCTCCACTTGCATCTTCCACATATCCTGCGGAATGCTCCTGGAATTGTACCGAGTAACCTGCAAGAACAATTACGCTAAACACTGTAAGTGAAAACATACCCATAATCACTGCAGTCTTCATTGGGGAAGCCGAAGGGTGCGCCAATGACACCTTGACTACTGGGCCAAAACGTTTGGTGAAAATAGATCGGGCCACTAGCCAAGACGCCACACGCGGAGCAAGTCCTGATAGAACCATCACACCTGCAAACACTTGTACCATTCCCAAAACGGCAAAGGTGATTTCATCCGGTTGAATGCCCGCATCCACAGGGGCCCACGAATCAGGAGACAAAGCCCACAAAAATAGACAAATACCCATTGTAGCCATTGTATTACGGCCAGTATTGCGTATTGGCCAGCCCATAACATGTGGAAGAACATATGTGAAAACCGGGACTAAACCAATAATCACCATAGAAGCCATAATGTGCCACAAGGCGAATCTTAGTGAAGATGATGAATCGATTGTTAGTATTGTTAATCCTGACAACATTCCGCCTCCAATAAACACGATCAATAACAGCATTAGCCACCATGGAATCCCTCTGCTGCGCATAGGTGAAAGATTGCGAAGAGCTTGTACGATATTGAGACGGCTAGTCCAAAATGCGGTAAGCCAAAGTGTAACCATCGCTATCAAGAACCCGTATGATGCACCGATAAGCATGCTGTCATAACTGAATGAAAATGAGACTCCGTCAACTCCCGCACTGGCAAACACACTGTTGAATGCTAAGGAAATTAACCAAGCCAAGAATAAACCAAACACTCCGCCAAGAATTGATGCTGCGGACGAGGTCATCATCCCCTCCATCAGAGATAGGGAGCGCATGTCTGAACGTTTCAGTCCAATCGCCCGAATAATGGCTTCATCTGACCTTCGACTATCTGCAAGCATCATCACGATAGTTAGAACCAATAGAATACCAGCACCTATTGTGAATGCTCCGAAGACTAGGAACATAGCAGATAGAGCGCCTGCACCCTCACTGGCAGCAGCTAGTGCTTCCTCTTTGGCAGCCACTATCTTGAGATTCATCGAATCTACGCCAGACACATTATTCAGCCAAATCACAACAGAAGTCTGGTTTCCGCCATTGATTACCAGAATACTACGCTCCCCTTCGGATGCTGCAGCTAATTCTTCACCATCCGACAAGTTGACAAAACCGATTATTATTGATTCTAATTCCTCCAAACCAGGAGCATCTATTGACGACATGTTTCCTTCTATTTCCAAGGTTAGAGGTAATTGATCACCATATGCCCACGGAACTAAACCATTTAGCAGAACATTCTCTGAAGAGTTAAGATAAGATAGCCTAGATGAGATTAGAATGTCACCTTTGGCCGGAGATAATGCACCATCTGTAGCCAACAACAATTGTGGCATTATACCAAATCCGCCAATGTCAACTGTAACTGGAAGGCGCGGGGACAATTCACCATCGTCGACTATCACTCCAAATGCAGTAGAACACAGAACTTCTCCGTCATGCGCAAATACCCTCTTATCACATATTGAATCGTAACTCGATAGTAGATTTACTTGGCCATTAAATTTGTACAAAGTGCTGTTATCGGCCAACAGACCGCCTTTCATGGCATCTAAACCTAATGGGGAAGATGTTCCCGAAGAAGTAATCCAACCATTTGGAGTTCCAATCAAAACTTCTTCATCGAATGCTAGCCATTCACCTGAAATTGTAGATTCCACCCATTCCCCACCTACATATTGATGCACTTCATTACCAGTCAGGTGTTTTACTGCAATCCAATCTTCGCCTGAATTATTCAGATAATCCATCGAAAATATAGTAGAGGGCAAATCGGGAAGTCCTTGAGGTAAGAAAGCCGCTATTAGGACCTCTTCTCCTTCAGAATGGTGAATTAAATCTTCATCTCTATCGTTAGGAATTTCACTCAAACCATCACTATGTGCGACTAAAAGAGAATCGCTGAGTAATGTTACATCATTTATCAGCCCTCCATTGGGGACTTCCCATCCGTGACTGGAACCACCCCTATCAATTTGGAAAGATACTGCTCCACCTGAAACATACCAATCTCCTTCATCGGTAATTAGAATCTCATCGACTCTATCGTCAGGGAGAGTCATTATTTTCGCAGATTGTTCGATTTGCTTCAGAGGAATTTGAAGAACCTCCATAGCAGTTCCACCATCGAGAATCATTGTCGAGTTTTCATTCCAAGACTCCATGAATGTTGAATCTAGGCGGCCCAAACCAACCCCGTTGGAGATGGAAATCGCATCGCCATCTGCATTAATATCAAACCCAGCGGATTCGTAATCAATCAATTGATTGAACAATAATTTGACATCAGGTATGTTTTCAGAGGCTCCTAAATCCTCAAACATGGACACTCTGAGCATGTTAACTTTCCAACTTTTAGATTGTAATTGTTGGCTCAACTCGAGTGAAGTGAAGATTGCAGGTGAATTTGTCCCACTCATTGCACCACGGCCCTCCATCTCGATTACAGAACCTATCGTCACATTCTCAGATGTTCTAATCAGCTCAGCATCATCAGAATATGAGTACCAAGATACTTCTACCAAATCACCAGCAATTAATTCCAACTCATCAGAGGCGACTTGATTGATAGCAACCCCTTCCCACCCAGAATATGCGTACCACCCTGCTGATGGTATTGCCAGACCATCTGCTCGAGATAAAGTAGCAGTAGTGTCCAAGCCATGACTCCATTGATCTGCTAAACCAGACGCTAGAAGTGATTGCCCGAATATAGTTGTCAAATTCAAATCCATATCATAGGAAAAACCAGTTCGTCTATCTTTTTGGTAAATCAATAAATCAGTATCTCCGTATACCGATTCTACTTCTTTACTCAAAGTTGCATCTAGGCTATCGCCCACTACAAGTGAAGATGTAATAATTGATGAAGCGATTAGCAATCCAGCCATCATTAGAGCCGCCTGCCTTGGCCTACGTTTGACTTGCTGCCAAGATAAGCGGAACACTACCAGGCGCCGAGGAGACAACAAAGGTTGCAAAAATACGCATGAGATTAGACCTGCTGAAATAGTGCAACCCCAGGTTGCGACAAAGCCTAATTCAAGCCAATTCAATAAGTACCAAATTATCCAAGCATCGATAATTGGACCTAATGCTAGAATTACAATATACCATTTCTTGAAGAAGTCATTTCTCAAACCCCATGCAGAGCTTGCGCTGATCGGTAAGATCAACACAATTACTGCCAAGGTTTCGAATAGCATCTTTATTCCTCTTCATTCAATATACGGCCATCCGAGATTCGAATAATACGGGAGCAATGTTTTGCAATAGCATTGTCATGAGTGACTATAATCAGAGTTGAACCCGATTGATTCAAATCCAGTAGCAACTCCATGACTTGGTCGCTAGTTGTCGAATCTAAGTTACCTGTTGGTTCGTCACACAATATCACAGAGGGCTTGTGAACAAGTGCCCTAGCGATGGAAACTCTCTGTTGCTGCCCGCCCGACAATTCAGCGGGCCTGTGTTCACTTCTGTCGCCTAAACCTACTTTTTCCAGCGCATCAAGGGCTTTGGTTCTCGCAACAGAAGGTTCATCTCCCAACAACAAAAGTGGAATTTCGACATTCTCTACTGCATTCATCACTTCTAAGAGATGGAACTTCTGGAATATGAAACCCATCTCTCTGCCTCGGAGATTTGTTCTTTCATCGTCACTGATACCAAATAGTGGCTTCCCAGCAACTTCCACTTGTCCAGCAGAGGGATCATCAATACCAGATAGAATATTGAGGAGAGTAGTCTTTCCGCAACCGGATGGGCCCATAATAGCAACCATCTCGCCTTGCTTAATCTCAAGGTCGATTCCTCTTACGGCCTGGACTTTTTCGTCGCCCATTTCGTATATCTTCCAAAGCCCTTCACATGCCAGTGCGACTGCCATTGTACCGCACACGCCGCCACGGGTTGATAAGTTGGTGCTCAATAGCGTGGTCATGCAGGTGAAAGTGATTGCTTTTGGACCTCTAGCTGAACAGATTGGGGGCAGGGAGCATAATATTGAGGTCCCTCCTAGTTCATCTGTACGTTTCCTATTGGAAGAGATTGGGATTGACATGTGGCTCAGTCAGGGACTTATGGTCAGCATTAACGGTCAACAAGTGGGTGAAGATGAACCATTAGATGAAGGAGATGAAGTTGCTCTCCTTCCACCTGTTTCTGGCGGCTAACAGCCGATTGATTGACAAAGCGGGAGCCACTCGGGTATAACAGAGGGAACAAAATGAGGTTCGGACCATTTGAAATCATGATTCTGCTCGCTATCTTCTTCTTACTGTTTGGAGCAGAGAGGCTACCTAAGCTCGCAAGGGCTGCCGGTCAGTCGAAAGGTGAGTTCCAAAAAGGATTGAATGAAGTTACTGCAATGCCATCAACCACCAACACTGAAAGTGACCTGGACGCTGGTGGAAAAACCAAGGATGTAGAGATTGCACAAAAGGCAGAAGCTGCAGGAATCGACCCTACTGGTAAAACTACAGAAGAAGTTGAGAAAGAGATCTCGGCCTCTGAGGAATGAATAATTCAGTTCCTCGAACGCTTTACCTTCATCGGTGAACCGCAGATATCGCATTCTTCTTCTTTTTGAGAGTCGGCTTTCTTAGTTGCTCTACAACCAATACACCTCAACTCCCAGGACCATTGTTGCCTACTTCTTTTGTTTGATACCGCTTCGAATGGATGATTGACAGCGCGGCAAACATTCTGTAACGAATAATCATCGGTAAACAATTTTTCACCAGTTGCGAGTGCAAGCGCAAGAATATCCAAATCAACAGGGCTGAGACGAGGAAGATCTCCAGTCGTGGCTGCTGCGGACTCTGCGTCACCAGTACCCATACTCATCCACTCAATATCGATAGACTCGATGAGCATTGCTCGTTGAGGTGACAAGCGGCGTAACTCTTCTAATTGGCTATGAGCAACAATCCCACCGACCATTCTTTCTACCGGCCAATGAAGCAAGGCTGCAGTATCTAGTACCGGCATATGACACGGGGTCAGGTTTTGCAGCAATCAAGACTTCGATTAAGAAAGGGTTCATTCGTGTGATTGTCACCCCATGGGTTAGATGTCGTGGAAAGAGACGATTGTCGAATGGTTCGACGGATTTGGGTCCCTGAGTTTAGGAGCCATGTCTTTCACCGAGGCAATCATCCAGCCAGTACCCCCTGATTTGCTATTTTTACCAATGCTGGTTAACGCCCAAGGAGATTCAGCACTCGTCCTATGGCTATGGGGCGTAATAACAATCACAAGCGTGCTTGGAAGTGTTGTTGGGTATTACATCGGCAAAAAGTGGGGTAGGGCATTATTCAGCCGATTCAAAGCAGAAAGACATCT
>JAACDL010000110.1 GCA_009936765.1 Methanobacteriota archaeon | reverse complement strand
TTTTTGAACAAGCTTCTGCCAATTCATCAATCACTTCTTGATTAACGGTGCAGAGTTGGTCTTTGAAGGTGATTAGACCGCCGCCCCACTTGATGACAACTGTCCCGCCCATGTTTATGCTACACATTTCGTACTAATGTGTGCATTGGATTTACATGGGAGTTGAGACAGGACCACATCATGTCAGAGTCGCCAGGTGTCGATGAGTTCATCCGCCACATGCAAGCAGAACTGGATGCTTGTGAAGAAATAGTGGACAAAGTAGAGCGACAGAAATTGCAATGGCAAATCGAATCTGCATTACTTTTAGCCATTGACTTTTCTAAGAAATTCAAAGAATTATCAAGCTTAGGACAGAATCCAATGAAGATTATTGAAGCTCTTCAAGTTCCAGATGGTGAAAATGCTAACGCTGCTAAATTGATTATGGCAATCGCCGGGGGCATTTGCCCCACTTGCAATATTCAACTTGATTCGGACCTTAATTTCTGTTCGAGTTGTGGAAATTACGTAGAGTAATCATTCCTCTTCCCAAATTGCAATCATATCTTGGATTGAAGGGTCTTCTGCTTCCACGTGGTAAAGGTACTCTGCTGGCATCTCTTCACATAGGAAAACAGTCTTTCCTGCACGCCAAATTGTAAATCCATCAGCAATAGCCCTGGTAGTATCAACTTCCAGAATTGCAGGTCTACTAATTCGAACGTGTCCCGCTTCCATAGCGTTGGAAATAGTACGAGATAGGTGAACGTGCTTTCTGTCACCTGCTGTGATTCCAAATTCCATGTGAGTAGGAACAGATTCTAGATCGCATGGCCAATACAATGATTCAGGGATATCATCAGTTGGTAGGTCTAATTCTAATTCAATAGAGTGACCGTATGTTGCTCTAATCATTTCGCCTTCAACTTGGTATCTACCCTTTTCATCAGCATTTGCAATAGCTTCAAAATGCCATCCACGAATCCAATGGAAATGTTTGCGTTGCTTCTGTATAGATTCAGACAATTCTGTAGCGTTTACCCAACCGTTGAGGTCCATCTCAACGCCGAATTTCTCCGGAGCGTGTCTTAGCACTAGCGCAAGTATGCGACCTAGGCTGTTAGATTCTCTGTCAGACATAATGAACTTGCCTTCAGCGTTGCATGTAGGGCAGTTTGTTCCGCTAAAATGACCGTGGGCTCTGCATTGTCGTAGCATTAGTATCATGCCGCCGACAAGTGGGTCGTTGTTGAACCTTGTGCACCGAGAGTTAGTTGAACCGTGAGGTAGTGGAGGTGTCATGGTCGATGTCGCAGTCATAGGCGCAGGTCAAACAAAATTTGGCAATCATGCCCTTGGATTGAAGGGTATGTGGGCCGAATCCGCAGAAAATGCGTTCGCATCAATAGACGGTGATTTTGAGCCATCTATGGTAGATGAAGCATTCATTGGATCAATTGCTTTCGGAGGGGGGCAAATCGGGAACACTGCTGCACTGCTTACCGAACATACCGGAATGGATAACATACCAGTCAGAAGAGTTGAGAATGCATGTGCTTCATCGGGATTCGCATTCAGAGATGCTTGGATGGCTATCAAAAGTGGCCAAGCAGATATTGTGGTCGCTGGGGGAATTGAAAAGATGAATGACCTTACCCCTGAAAGGAAGCGCTTCTGGCTCGGTGTTAGTGGCGATACTGAATGGGAAAGGCTTGCTGGCTTGACATTCCCTGGAACTTATGCACTAATGGCAAGAAGGCATTTTCATGAATTCGGAAGTGTTCATGATGATTTAGTCAACATATCCGTGAAGAATCATATGCATGGTTTAGACAATGAATATGCGCACATTCGCAAAGACGTTTCATTCGAAAAAGCACAAAATGGTTTCATGGTAGCAGACCCGCTTACTCTATACGATTGCTGCCCTACTTCCGATGGCGCATCTACAGTGATACTTGCGGCTGATCATGTAGCAAAAAGACTCAGTGAGGACCCTATTTGGGTATTGGGTTCTGGAGCGGGAAGCGACCATCTAGCATTGCACGATAGACCTTCAATAACTCAACTCATTGCTTCACAAAGAGCTGCAAGGAGTGCTTATGACCAAGCAGGCCTCGATGCAAGCGACATAGATATGGCTGAAGTTCATGATTGCTTCACAATAGCCGAACTAATGGCTACAGAGGACCTAGGTTTCGCATCTAGAGGCGAAGGCGGATTATTTGCTAGAGAAGGTAGAGGAAGAAGGAATGAAGGTAGTGTAACTATCAATCCAAGTGGAGGTCTGAAATCTAAAGGGCATCCATTAGGAGCTACTGGTACTGGTCAAGTTGTTGAAGTTTTCAAACAACTGAGAGGTGAAGTGGAATCAAGCCGACAAGTTAGAGATGCTAATACTGCATTAACTCACAATGTGGGTGGTTCTGGAGCAACGTGTGCTGTTCATGTATTTGGGAGGGATTTGAAATGAGTTCCAATCAATGCATAAATTGGCAAGGTAACTTAGCATGCATACAACAGGATGGACTGGTCATAAAGAGCCGACATACAATTGATGGAAATCATGTTTTTGGGCCAGACAGTGACTACACAACTCTTGCAGTTAGTGGTCTATCATTACTGTCAGAAGAGAGTGAAATCAATTCGGTTACAGTAAACGGTAATATCGACAAGCTTGTTTTACAAGCATGTGGTTACTTAGTAGATGATGACGGAGAATGGAAAATAAATTGTGCCAACGATTCGGCTTCGATTTCAATTTCTAAGGATGTTGAAATGGATTGGGAAGTACCTGGCGAAGAAACCGATAGAGAAAGATATAACCTGATAAAAAATGCATGGCTACAGGAAATGAATGCGGTAAGCCAAGGTGCTTTTGTGTCTGAACAGGCCTACAGAAGTGGAGCCGCTTCTAGAATGAACTTCTCAAGTCAGCAATTAGGTGACATCAGAATATGGCCCCCAAGGGAAATGATTGGCGATCAAAGACCAGTAGATGCACCTCCCTTAGGTCAAAGTGGGATTATTGAATCCTGGACCAAACTTTCCGCAGGCGGAGCACCATCGGAATTCAGTCTGCGTGCGCCGATTCTTGGTGGAATCGGTACGGTCTTTGTAAAACTGAATGATGGCCCTAGGGGCGTATTTTTAATTGCCGACGATGATAACTCAGAACCTGAAATCGGAAAGGTAGTGAGTTTTGGACTCCGTAGAATATACGCGCAAGACGGGTTGATTAGATACGGATTGAAGGCATTAATTTCTTGATTAATTAAGGGAGTCTTCAAAAGCCCTCATCACTGAGCCCACGCTATGGCCGAGTGGGGGTTCCGGAAAGGACGACGAGAAGCCGCTGAAAATTTGACCGTCGAAGAAGAAGGGGACTGCCCGAGATGTGGAGGGGAAAAACAGCCTTCATCTCTCGCAGGATACCTAAGTTGTTCGAAATGCCAGTATGAATGGAAAGATCCTAATCATGTGGCCAAAAAGAGTGGACCTCCCGATAACTATCGTAGAGATTCAGAGCTTATTGAAGAATTCAAACGTGAAATGCAGTCAGGGGACCTATCTAATGTCCTTGGAATAGAGAAAGGCCTATCCGGAGCACAAGAGCAATCCCTCCAGAGATTAGAAGATAAGTGGATGAGCGGAATGAGCGGTCACTTTAATCCCGCATCTGAAGAGCGTAAGCCACTAATGATCTCATTCGATGATGATGACAACTTGGTAGATACTACAGTTGGTAGCATAACAATTGTAGCAAATGGATTCGACGGAGGAGAAGAAATCCGTCTTGAATACCCTGGCATTGGAACTGAATTTTATGCATATGATGAAGTTAGTGAAACAGGGTGGCGCCGAGGCAGAAGCCCGGAGGATACTGCTAGGTCGATTACCAATGTAATCAACAGGTTTTCAAAACTGGTTTATGCTAACCAGGATGGAGCAACAATACTACTTGAACTAAGAGGTGAAAAATTGAATCCGGACTCATTGGTTATTTTCGTTGATGACCCAGGTGGCACAGATATTGTTGCTGAAAAGGCGGGAGTATCGATGGATCCCCGGGACATCAAGATGGTTGAAGATTACAGAGTAGTCGTAGGAATCTGTCTTGCTGATGGAATCATCTCTCCATCAGAAGATCAAATGCTTTGGGCAATGCGCCAGCAATTGGGCATTGATGACCAACTTCATGTCCAGATAGTTCAACAGATTTTCGGAGATCATGCACTCAAGGAATGCACAGGATGTGGCGAAATGGCAGAGTTGTATGCTGACTATTCTGCATGGTATTGCCAATCATGTGAAAGTTGGTGCTAGTACACCGGTTTATAGATTCATTTTACCCTAGATAAACAATTCTCTGTTTAGGGATTATTCATAAGGTGAGAGCCAATCGGAAGAAATGGCGAGTATTATGGCCGAAGAAGTACTTTACATTGGAATAGACCTTGGAACCTTTCGCTCTGTTATGGTGTCCAGCGATAGCCACGAAGAAGAAGAACTAACTGTTATTGGTACACCTAAGGACCCAATTGCACGAAATTTCCTCAAGAGAGATGTCTTGTTTGGTGAAGAAGCTTTGAAGAACAGACTTGCTCTTAACCTATTCCGCCCTCTTGAATTGGGTGTAATCAAAGACACACCAGAGGACCGCGCTTTCATTGCACACTTCATTACCCACCTAATCGGATTGTCAGACCCTGAGGAATACGACCGTGTAGTCGCAGTAATCGGTGCACCTGCAGAAGCTAGTCACGTTGACAAGACTTCAATCTTCGATGCTGCAGCAGGATCTGTTAACGCTGCTATGATTATTTCTGAGCCGTTCGCTGTTGCTTACGCCCTAGACATGATTGAGCATACCCTAGTAATCGACATCGGAGCAGGTACAACTGACCTGTGCCGTGTTTATGGAACAATACCTGGTCCTAAAGACCAGATGCACACTGGACACGCAGGAGACTTTGTCGATAACCAGATTATCGCTGAAGTTCAAAAGAAGTTCAATGGCGCTCAAGTCACCAAAGATATGGCTCGCCGATGGAAGGAACAGTACTCTTTCGTTTCTACATCAACACCAGATGCACCAGTTATGGTCGACTTCTCTATTGAAGGAAAGGCAATGACTCTGGACATTACTGATTGTATCCAAAACGCATGCGAATCAATTGTTGACCCAATCGTCGAGAACGTAAAAGCACTAATCTCAGAATCTAATCCTGAGTTCCACGATGAATTCCGCCGAAACATGGTTCTTGCAGGTGGCGGTTCCGGAATCAAGGGACTTGGAGCACTTATCGAACGCCGTCTATCCGACATGGGTGATGTCAATGTTCACGTAGTCGATGACCCGGTTAGATTGGGAGCAATGGGCGGTCTAAGACTGGCTATGGAAGTTCCAGAAGAAATGTGGAAGAACTTGACTCTAGCAAGTCGCTGATCGGAATTCATTCCTCTTCAGTTCCAAGCACTAGTGGCGAATCGCAGTGAGGACAGGTGTCTTCACGAGATAGTAGAAGTGGATTTACTGCTAATACGGCTAAGCATGTAGGACATGCTGCTAACATCTCATTGGTTTGCAGATTTATATTTTCATCATATATTGAATGGCCACTATATCCCATTTTGTAAACAGGATGGAAGTGAATTCTGACAAATCTAACTGAAGAATAAATCGCCCATGCCAAAATTAGCATCATGAAAATTGAGGCTGAACCGTCAGTGAACAGGTACATCAATTGCAAGAATAACAGAATTGAGAAAATCAGGGTGACACCGCCCATGATCATTGGTCCAAACCAATATGCCCATGACGCTCTCTTTCGGTATCCCAACCATACAAACATTGCAAAAATCCCAGGTGCCAATGATAACTCTAGCATTCCAGTTAGAGCAAATAGTAACCAAGACAGTACAATAGCATCAACCAAAATAACGGTTGATGTTTTGGAATGAAGATCGTCAATTGGGTTCCTTGCTGTCGGCCTTGAGCCTGCAAGAATCATCTCATCAGCATCCGACATGCCCCCTCCGATGGGCCATTTGTTGTTGAATCAACCGGCGAAGCCGTATTGAAGCAGGGACTTGTGGCCCAATCATGCGAGACACCGATGTCGAGCTTCGTGGCATGTCCTTAAACGGGCGCCACATACTGCTTGGTGTCACAGGTGGCATTGCTGCCGTCGACACTGTAAGGCTGGCTCGTGAACTAAGACGGCATGGTGCTGAAGTAACCGTCATCATGACCCCTTCAGCCCAGGAAATCATAACACCACTCGCTGTAAGATGGGCATCTCAAGGAGAAGTAATCACAGATTGGGATGGAGACCTATCTGGCCTATCTAACTTTGATGCAGTACTGGTAACTCCTGCAACTCGAAACATCATGGCATCATTTGTCCATGGTTTGATGAATGGGCCACTCCTGATGGCACTCTCTGCAGCAAGAGGAAGGAACTCACCAATCATGATGGTTCCTTCAATGCATAATGATCTGGCTAATGACCCCGTTACTAAAGATTTAGTAATGCAATGTGTAAAGTCCGGTGTTAGAATCCTATGGGGTGCAGAAGAAGAAGGTAAGAGGAAAACTCCTAACCACGAGGAAACTGTTGCTAGGCTAGCCCACTTTGTAAATCAAAACTCAACATCAGTTGTTGTAACCCTTGGTGCAACTCGAAGTGCAATCGATGATGTACGCTATGTACAAAACACCTCTAGTGGGCGCACAGGATACCGAATCGCAGATGATTTGTATCGCCATGGAATGGACGTTACTTGTGTTAGCGGAGTTACGACTGTAGATTGTCCCAGTTGGTTACCTTTGGAAATCCAATGCCCTGAGCCTGATGAAATGCTGGCAGAATTGAAAGCACTTGTCAAAGATGATATCGATGTGTGGATTCATGCTGCTGCAGTACTGGATTACGTCATTCCTGAGCCTGTTGAAGGCAAAATCGCATCGCTACAAGGCCAGTTAGATATTCAACTTCAAGAAGGTGCTAAACACATTATGGAATTGAAAGAGATGTGTAAAGGAACTACTAGAATAGGTTTCAAATTGGAAAGTGGGATCAAACAGAAAGATTTGGTTCACCGTGCAGTAGCACAAATTGAAACTTCAGGAATGAATGCTACTATTGCGAACAGAATCGAAGATTATGGTAAGGAAGACAAGCCCAGAGGATGGCTTGTGGATTCCCATGGAGCGCATTTCATACTGAATACAGAGACCGACATGTGTAATGCAATACGGTCTGTGATTGAGAACAATAGGTGATTTTGTGCGCCGGTTTGTCATTGTTGGAACACGTGCAATGGCAAAAGGTAAGTTGCCATTGAATGACATGGCAGGCGGAGCAGGTAGAATGGATGTCTTGGTGCGAGCCTTGATGTCATCATTACTCACAAGTCACGGAATAAGAGAAGATGTTGAATTCACTATGATTTTGCTCGGAGGGCCAGGTCCCGCTCGAAGGATCAAATTCGTTTCAAATGAATTGAAAGGAGTTCATGCAGAAGAAAGGGCGGTTGGAGGAAAGATTGCTGCAGTGATTAAGGAGCCGATTCCACCAAGAGGACATTGGATTGAGAGAAGTCCTGGAATCTATGATGGAGGCGGTAATTTGGACATGACATTAGATGAATGGAACTGTCCCACTATCAGATTAGAAGCTGATTCTGAAAATCTATATTCTGGAGTACTACCAAGTGATTTTTCTATTGGTGACATTGGATTTATACTAGGTGACGACAAGCCTCTAGAGTGTGATAGAGGCATTCCTAGAAGTTTAGGTAAATCGTGGTTACAAGGCCACACATGTATCTCGATTGTTCACTTCTTGTTGGATGAAGGCATTCAACTTCAATTGTGATATATTCAAATAAGTTCTAGAGTATTATGACTTTTTATTTAACCAAGGGATAAGAGCAGGAGTATTATCTCTATATTCTTGATATTCTGGATCATCTCCCCACTTTTCTAAAGCTCGTTTATCGAGTATGGGAATCCCACTGATTTTCGTCAATAAAAGATAAATGAATATTGGCGAAATCCAAGCAACTCTTTCTAGACCAGTAAAGCAAGATATTCCAAAGAAGGCGATTCCAGTCCACAGAAGAATTTCTCCTAAGTAGTTAGGATGCCTAGAGTAATACCACAAACCACTGTCTATCCATTTACCTTGATTATTAGATTCTTTATTGAACACTGTTTTTTGGTTATCTGCTATGGCTTCAATGCCAAATCCTAGCATCCATATTGACAATCCAATACCGTCCCAAACCCCTAATGCAGATGCTGAATCTGCTTGACTATTGATTACAATAACTACTATCATTGTGAGGAAAACCCACAGGCCTTGAACTGTCCATGGTACAAGAAACCGGATAGGTGATGTTTTGAGGTGATCAAAACGTCCATCTTTTCCAGTTCGATGAATACGAAGGTAAAGAAAACCGGACAGCCGTAAAGACCAGATGACAACAAGCAAACTGACGATTAATTCTCTCAGACTTGGAGGTTCGGACTGTGACCCTGCCCAAAGGCTGAATCCTACTACTATGAGATAGGTTAAGCCGCCTGTCAAATCATAGTAGCGTTCAGTTTTTGCGATAGATGCAGGTATCCATGCTAGCCATTGTATACCGATACAAATCACTGCACAATATAGTACTGCAGAGTATTCATTCAGAATGACAGAATTATTTCCAACCGCACTAACCACCAAAAAGACAATCACAAACACGGAAGCTACTACGATTGTTGTTAATCGCAAATCTTGACGAGTAGAATCCATTGCTATCGTCTATTCTAGTATCCTCATATTGTTAATAATTCTGCTTACCCCTCTAAGCAGCGGGTAGCGAACAAACAGACCGACTGCATCCCCTTACAACTGATAATTGATTTTGAATGGGTAATCGGATAACCCCTTGCAACTTATCCGAAACGATTAGTTGACGGAATCAATTTTGGGGTGGTTGTTGGTAATATTGTTGTTGAATTGGTTGTTGTGATTAGTTTTCGGAAATAGCAGGCTCATTTTCAGTTTTTATTTCACTGGACTTTGCAAAACAAAGAAATGCAAAACCTGCAGATAATAATATCCCAGCGAATAAATTGTATTTTTCTTGCTTTATTGGATGGCACATTAAAGTGCTAACAGTATCTTCATCCCATCTATCATCACAAACCTCACTCACTGTTTCTGTGCCAGATTCCATTTCTTTGATGTAATAGGTATGAATGTTCATAGTTAGTGAAATCAATAGAACGACAGCCGCTGTTGAAAACAGATAACCAGCGATTTTCCATTTGTTTGCCATATCTCTACTAATACCTTTCAGTTAATTGGCATATCTG
>JAACDL010000109.1 GCA_009936765.1 Methanobacteriota archaeon | reverse complement strand
CAATTCTTGACGACATATTGTCACTTTCCGCAGAAGATTTCCTGAACCGCCGTCTACAAGCTCAAGTATACTACAAAGGTCTTGCATGCTCAATGAAGCAAGCTCGCCAACTCGTAACCCACGGACAAATCTGTATTGGTGACCAGAAGGTAACCATTCCATCATATCCGGTTTCTAGAGACGAGGAAGAAGTCATCCGATACCACCCTCGCTCCAAGTTGAATGATGAGAGTCACGTAATTCGCCAGACTATTCTTGGTGTACGTGAATCTGCAGAGTACGCTGAAGACGAAGTAGACCCTGAATTCACAAAGGACGAAGCAGCCACAGTAAGCGAATCCGCTACAGAGGCTCCTAAGGCCGAAGATACAGTTACTGAAGGAGGTGACGAGTGATGCGTAAGGCAATCATCAATATTTTCTCTAGTTACAACAACGTACTAATGACTGCTACTGATCTTACCGGTGCAGAAACAATCGCTACCTGTTCAGGCGGACAAGTAGTAAAATCCTCCAAAGATTCTGGTGGACAGTTCGCTGCAACACGTGCAGCAGAAAGAATGGCAGACCAGTTGAAAGAAAAAGAATTCACTCAAGTTATCGTAAAGTATCGCGCACCTGGCGGCAACAAGTCCAACAATACTGGACCTGGGGCACAAGCAGCGATTCGTGCATTAACTCGTGCAGGCGTGACAGTTACTCGTATCGAGGACGTCACTCCAATCGCACACGATGGAACAAAGAAAAAGGGCGGACGTCGCGGACGTCGTGTCTGATACTCTGAGGTGTTTAAAATGAAGGCGCAAGTGGTTGAAGGATGGCCTAAGAACAACAAGATACGAATTGTTTTGTCAGACACTAACGCAGCACAAGTTAACAGCTTGCGCCGTGCTATTATGGCAGATGTACCTAAGATGGCAATAACCAAGGTTCGTTTCGAGCAAGGAGTAACTCAAGATAACCAAGGAGAGGTTATCGAATCAGTAAACGTCCTTCCTGATGAAGTATTGGCACATCGCCTAGCTATGGTTCCAGTTCCAACATTCCTTGATGAATTCAAGTTCCCTGAA
Source organism: Methanobacteriota archaeon (assembly GCA_009936765.1). GTDB lineage: Archaea > Thermoplasmatota > Poseidoniia > Poseidoniales > Poseidoniaceae > MGIIa-K1. Next base: position 17,869 of record JAACDL010000109.1, on the reverse strand, counting down.
GACGATCCTAACAACGAGAACCTTCCTGAAGACCAGTGGGGCTCTCCTCTTTCACAGATAATCTACCACCTATCTATTCGCGGACCTAATCCAGACTCCGAGGATATTTTCAAGACAGTTTACGCTGGCGATCTAAATGTATTGGGAGAAACCAAACTCCAAATCAGCGAAGATCACAAGAGAATTCCACTAACAATCCTGTCCAAAGGACAGTACCTCGAGTTGTATGCATATGCAACACTTGGCCGTGGCAGAGATCACGCAAAGTGGTGCCCTGCAGCAGCAGTAACTTTCCAGCCTAGGCAGAAAGCAGTTCTTTCGAAGCCTAAGAAAGCAAACACACTGTTTGATTTGGATTTGACATCAAAGTCTGGACGTGCAATCAATGCTAAACTCTTCAAGAACAAAGAGTGTACAGATGTTGACTCAGTTCTAGACCTAGAGCGCGCTCTACACCAAGTCGGATACGGAACTGGACGCGATGCAGATTTCGATAACGCAATCACTTTGGAAGATGTCGAAGGCGAATATGTGTTCTCTTTCGAATCAGATGGTGCACTACCTCCTCAAGAGATCTTCAACAGAGCATGTGCAGAGTTAGTCTCACGCTTCGAGAAGATTACTGGCGAAATAGACATAGCATTTGCTTGAACCTACGCTAACACTCCAACAATGGAGAAGCATGATGACCTATCTAGTATAGCGTCAGCACAATGGATGAGGTAAACGTCCAAGTTGGGGGCCACGTAACCCTCTTATTTTCAATACATTCGAAACCTCTACTGTCACGTAACCAAGGTTCTCGCGGAGCAGGGCTTTGTTTAGAAGACGGAGTCATCGCATCTGCGCGAGTAATAGATGGTGACAAAGATATAATTTCAGTAACTAAAATGGATGGAAATACATTCACACAAGGCGAGAGGCTTTACGCAGATCTATTGAATTCATTCAGAGAAGTGTTCAGCGTAAAAGAATCTATACAAATGGACATTTTACTAGAGTTACCGATTTCACAAGGTTTCGGAATGTCTGCAGCGGGGTTATTTGCTGCAAGCCTTGCTCTGGGAGAATTGTTTGATTGTGGCGATGAAGGCCAATTAGCCCGTTTAGCACATCGTTTAGAAAGGCAGCATTCAGGCGGACTTGGCGACATTCTTGGACTTTGGGCAGGCGGTTGTGAATTACGAGTTACACCGGGTAGCCCACCTTTTCCCGGTGTTGCTTACGGGTTTGATGTTGGATGCCCTGCATTGTTAGTTTGGGACCCGGATGGCGGAAAGCATACTGCAAATTATATTGATAATTTAGATTGGAAATCGAGAATAACTGAAGCAGGCGAAGCCTCTGTCAACCGATTAAAGAAATACAATTGGGATCACAACATTTGGGAAACACTTCTTGAAGAAGCGGATAATTTCGCATTAGAATCAGGATTACTAGAAGAAAAAGAACGTGCAAAATTGCTAAACTTAGTGTTGGAAAATTCTGATGAAACAATGAGTTGCCATCTTTGTATGCTTGGAACTTCAATGATCGTTTTGCCTAAGAAACTAGGAACCGAAATCGATTTTGGAAACCTGTCTTCTAATCTTACAAGCCTTGGATTAGGCGTTAGGGAAACTATTCTCCAGTAGATCTGTTCAGAGGCTCCAAATCGAGTGGCCCACAATCTAGCAATACAGTGCCTGGAATGTGCACATTGTTACAGAACCCATGCCTGAAAACCAATGCTCCTTGCCCCCAAGCATCAACATATCTAGTGGCCTGCTTGGCTATTTTCTTCCTTTGGAAATCTACATCTGCGCCATAGAAGTGCTTTGCATCAATCCAAGCGACAGGCTCACCGTTAATTTCCACATGGTCCAAGAATAACAGATCAGGAGTATTGATTGGTCTTCCATGTTCCTTTGTCTGCTCCTTTACCATGTCTGGTTGTCTGCGAACTCTGACGCCCTGGTCTTCGAACCAATCTGCTAATATTTCCTCGAATAAGTCTGCTCTGACGTGAGTTTCAGATTGGTCAACATTACTCACTCTATCTGCTGCTTCAGCAGCTTCAAATTCTGCTCTTTCTCTTTGTTTGAACTTTGAAGGTGAACGCAATGTCTCTTTTATTCTAGATTTAGACCAGCCCATTTCTTTTAGTACTACACGGAAAACATTCATCGGAGGGAAGTCGAATTTCTTAGACAATTCAACAATTCCCAGTCCTTCTCTGTATAGCCTTACCAATGCTTTGCCTCTAGCTTGTAATTGGCCATGTGAGTAAACCGTTTTTTGTTGTAAAAGGGCACTTCTCAAGGAAAGAGCTTGATCTAAAGTCATCTCCAAATCATCTACCATTTCGCCGATTTCATTTACTCTGTCATCAGGTAGCCACCCAAACTCACCCTTCCTGACAACTTTGGTTGCAAGTTCAGACTCTGTTTTCAGAGATACTGGTTTATTCAGCCATTCGAATGAAAATCGTCTTGGCTCTTCGAAGTCTTTTGGAATTCCAATAGGAAGCGGTTTGATAGAAAATCGCTCTTCGGCAGAAGTTTTAGCATCAGCATCGAATTCAGCATGCCTCTCAATTAATGAGGATTTAGCAGGCCCACCGTGGCGGCGTGGTTTTTTGCCGCTATTACCGCCTCGGCGATTGCGGTTGTGCTTTTTACCGTCCGCCATATATTGTGGTGTAAGCCCACGCTCCATAGATACACCGGCTATTTTACTTCAGACAGGTCATCAAGTAATGTCTGAGTTTGCTTCTTCATAAATGTGTTAATCTGCTTAGAAAAAATCATCATCAAACCAGATACTTCACAGGCCGAGTGTATCTCAATCCCGCCATCTGTTTGAGAAAGGAATGTGAGAGTGAGTTTGAGGTTTTTTAGGCCCTTCCCAATTTCTCTTTCATTACGGTACTGCCCTTCTCCAAGTAATTCAATTTCTGAGAAATTTTCACCAACTCGAATGCCGTTTACCAACCATTTGGCTTCAATAAGAGCGCCTTTAACCATTTGGAACACAGCAACATGGTCGCCTTCATCAATAGTTTCAGGGTTGGTAGCAAGCATATTTTTTGCAGTGCTATTCCATTCAGGCCATCGACTAGGGTTTCTGAATGCTTCTAGCGCATTCATCACCTCTTCAGGTGATAGACTTCTCCTAGTTGTGTGCGAGAAAACTTTCCCCATGGCTGTCCGAGATGGTAATGTAGCATTGTTATTGCTGACAATTAGGCCATCATTTCAAGTGAGAGATGGTGATGGGGAGTTATGCGTCGAATACTTGTACTGGCCGTTATTTCAGTACTCTTCCTTCCATTTGTAACAGCTGATGGCGAGTCAGAAGGCCCCTTAGGCTGGGTACAATCCGCCGGTGGGTTCGATGATGAATTGGTTACTGGCCATGTCGTTTTAGACGATGGAAGTATAGTGGTGGCGGGTAGTTTTACCACAGCGACATTTTTTGGTGATGACGGAATTGAAGCCACAGGTCTTTCCGGAGACGCAGATATGTTTGTTGCTAAAATGAATGAATCTGGAAATTGGACCTCTTTCCACGGCTTTGGGAGTACGGGGGCAGATGGAATCGATTCAATTGCACTCCACGCCTCTGGAGATTTAATTTTAGCAGGACATTTCTGTCTTGGAACAGCAGGCGCAGCGTGCGAAATAGAATTCGCAGGCTCAACATTTAGATTGAATAAAACTAGTGATGAAGGTGAAGGAGACGCATTCGTAGGTCGCTTCTCTTACAGTGGTGATTTCATCACTCCGGTATGGGTACGGTCAATCTCTAACATGAATGATCTTACTGCATTTGACGTTTCTATTGGCCCAAACGGCGGGATTGCAGTAGGGGTATTCCACAAAGGGTTACTAGAAGTTGATGAACTGATGTTATTTGGTTCTCAAGGAACAAGCCTAGCAATCATCCATTACGACGAAAATGGCAACCCGACATGGATGAACGGCATAACCTCTGTAAATAGCATTGAACCGTTTGGCGGGATGTGCCATTCTAGTGATGGCTTTTTACATGTAACTGGGACCTATGTTGAATCCATACAATTCAATGAAGAACATTTGTCAGCAGGGGAAGCGGATATCTTTGTTGCACAACTAGATGGCCAAGGTAATTTTACTTGGAACGCATTTGCCGGAGGGGCAGGCGAAGATTGGGCTAACGATTGTGCAGTTGATAGCACAGGCGAGATACATATCATCGGGCAAATCGAAGACGCAGTAAGTTTCGACTTGATTAATGTCACATCAAATGGATGGAGAGACATGTTCCATGCTACTTTGAATTCAAATGGTGATTGGACAGAAGTGTCGAATTCAGGCGGAAGTGGTTGGGAAGATCTAGTTTCGATTGTTATTGATTCAAGAGATAATAAAATTATGTCAGGAACCTATAGTTCTGATTTCACATTGGGTACCGATCAATTGTTAGACAAGGATTCAAGCGAATTCGAGAGGGACGTATTCATTGCACAAATGGATAGTTCAAATCAATGGGTGTGGGCTATTTCTGCCGGAGGTTCAGGAGATGAAGTATCTTATTCAATAGCTCTCGGAGATAATGATACTCCAATTGCAACGCTAGGATTCCAAAATCCAATTACTTTGGGCGATTTCACACTCGAATCTCTTGGAGGTAACGACATTGGCGTATGGTTCTATGCTAGAGATCAAGATGCAGATGGATTAACCGATGGCTCTGACAACTGCCCGAAAGTTGCAAACCCGGATCAACAAGATACAGATTCAGATCTTCTAGGAGATGAATGTGATGACGATGATGATGGCGATGGAGTTGGAGATGATTGGGATGATTGTACTCCAGGCGAAACCGGTTGGAACTCAGCACCAAATACAGATTATGATTCGGATGGCTGCAGGGACGAATCAGAGGACTTCGATGACGATGAAGATGGAATAATGGATCTCTATGACGAATGCCAAAAAGGATCAATTGGATGGATCTCAACAATCGAGAATGACGAAAACCAAGATGGTTGCGAAGATGTTGATACCGACGGGGATGGTTTTGTTGATCAACTCGACAAATGCCCTAATGTCAGCGACGACCAATCAGATTTGGATGGAGACGGAATTGGTGACGCATGTGAAACAGATACAGATGGAGACGGAATTTCAGATGTCTTTGACAACTGTCCAACCGATGCATTTGACTGGACTAGCGTTCATGAAATCGATCATGACCAAGACGGCTGCAGAGATGAAGACCGTGACGCGGACGATGATGGTGACACAATTTTAGATTTGTCAGATGATTGCCCCTTAGGTGAGATAAATTGGAACTCTTTGGAGCCAGGCAGTTTAGATCACGATAATGATGGCTGCCACGACCTCGAAGAAGATTTAGATGACGATAACGATGGCTTTGAAGATGGATTAGACAATTGTCCACTTGGATATGTAGGGCAGTCGGGTGTTGGAATGGATTTAGATCAAGATGGCTGCATCGATTCATCAGAAGACGATGATGACGACAATGATGGCGTTAACGACGCATCAGATGATTGCAGATATACCCCTCTTGGCATGGAAATTGATTCAAATGGTTGCTCCGGAGTTCAACTCGATGATGATAATGATGGCATACACAATCTGAACGATTTGTGCCCTTCGACACCAGCCGGAGAAAGAGTCTCGTCAACAGGTTGTACATTGGAAACCAAAGAAGAAGGGAAAGCGAACGAAGAATCAGAATCATCTTCTCTAACTTGGATATTTTTCACAATAGCCGGTGTTCTGGTAGTTATCGCCTTAGTTGTAACATTCAGGCCACAACCGCCTCTCCCGCCTAGGCCGGTTCAGAAAGAAGTGGTTGCTATATCAACTGTAGACAATCGAGGGGGCCAAGGGGATGGCGGAACTACTTCTGCCAACATCATCGACTCCAGCCTCGACATCAATACTGTTGAGGCCGAGGTCGCTACAGATGAAAGTTGAAGCCTCTTTTAGGACAGTACTTTCGTCAAGTGATCCGCAAATCATTGCTTTCTCTTCATCTGACCATTTGAAGATTTGAGGCAACATTCTCTTCCCCCAGAATCCGATAATTTCTCCGCGCATTTCGCCTTGAGCGAATGGCAGATTAGTTAGAATCTTGACAAATGATTTGACGTTCTCTCCAGAATCAATGTGAGTAATCGCTGCTCTAGCCAACTCTCTTTTCCATGGCCTAGAAATATGAATTGTTGCGGATCGGGGGTTTCCTCCTAGATGTTTAACCGCTACCTTGGAAACCTTTCTTGCCTGCTCTAAGAAGGAGCGTAGGTACGTCTCAGACTCAATTGCTGCTAATTCCTCTGACGTTAATGGGCTTGGAGTTTCGAATACTCTTCCAGCAACTAAATCTTCGTTACCGAGAAGTTTCCACCAATCTTCTGCTAAATGCGGAGTTGCTACGGAAATCATGTGGGTCCAAACTTCCTACACATCTTTTCCAACTTCCAAGTTTGAGCCACCACGCCTTCGATACCAATTCAAATCTTTGACCAGATCAAAATGGCTTGCATCAACAGCACCTCTTAGATCATACGATTCCATAGCAGCTTGCCACTGAGCACATCGCTGTTTCAAACGAGCCAGCATCCACAAATCAATGCCGCTTGCTTCACCATCCCAGGCGAGTATACTCTCTGGCATGCCGTACAACTGTACCATTTGGCGATAATTTGCCTCTAGTGCAGAATCAGACCAATCCATCCCTGCGGTCGGATTTGCAGCGAATAGAATGAACAATCTTACGGTATCAGCACCATACTTCTCAATCATATCTTCAGGAGAAACAGTGTTTCCTAAGCTCTTACTCATTTTCGCACTTCTTTCACTCAACTCAGAGCCACAATGTGGGCAGTTACAGCCTGAGTGCGATACATTGAGCGTTATTGCACAAGTATCGCACCAAGGGGCCGACTTGTTCACCATACCTTGACACAATAATTCATTGAATGGCTCATCTATGTCATGCAAGCCAATGTCTCGAAGGGCCTTAGTCCAAAACCTAGCATAGATTAGATGCATTTGTGCATGTTCAATACCGCCGCAGTAAAAGTCAACATTCATCCAATGATTTGCAACCTCTGGATTGAAACAGGTGTCGTTTTGCATCGAGTCGGTGTATCGTAAGAAATACCATGAAGAATCAACGAAAGTATCCATTGTATCCGTTTCTCTTCTAGCAGGCATTCCACAATTAGGGCAGTCTACATTGCAGAAGGTTTCGCTTGATTCTAGGGGGTTACCCTTCCCATCAAAAACAACGTCTCTAGGGAGTTCTACTGGCAATTGATCTTCAGGAACAGGCACCGCTCCACAAGCCTCACAGTGAATAATTGGTATTGGGGTGCCCCAATACCTCTGCCTACTGATAAGCCACGGGCGAATTTTCCAATTTACTGTGCCTGTACCTTTTCCATTATTCTCTAGGTATTCGCACACAGCAGACTTGGCAGCATCTCCATAGAGTCCGTCAAATCCATCGATTCCAGAATTAACCATCCATCCCAAGTCGCTCTCCGCAGACTTGAGTTCTTCCGAAGCATCAGCTCCTTCTGACATAACTAGAACACGCTTGATTGGTATATCGTACATTTTAGCGAAATCGAAGTCCCTTTCGTCATGACCAGGTACAGCCATCACAGCGCCTGTCCCATATGAGGCGATGACGAAGTTACCAATCCAAATCGGTACTCTTTCACCAGTTATGGGGTGGATGGCGTAAGAACCAGTAGGGACGCCTTTCTTTTTGCCCATATTCTTGATTCTATCGAACTCACTCATCGCAATTATTTCATCATGAAGAATTTCCCAATCCTTTTGATATTCAGTTCCAGTTACTAACTCCCTAGCCAAATCATGCTCAGGAGCTAATGTCACAAAGGTAACTCCGAAGAGTGTGTCTGGGCGAGTTGTAAAAACTCTGATCTTATCATCACGATTTTCCACAGAGAACTCAATCTCCGCACCTTCTGAACGACCAATCCAATCTTGCTGTAAAGCCTTCACATTTTCAGGGAATTCGATATCTTCCAGACCGTCGAGTAACTCTTGAGAGTATTTCGTAATGTCAAGGAACCACTGACTCATTTCTTTTTGGATTACTGGGCCATTACATCTCCAGCATCTCCCTGCTTTGACTTGCTCATTGGCAAGTACGGTGTTACAAGAGTTACACCAATTAACAGGCGCATACTGCTGGTATGCAAGTTTATTTTCTAAGAATTTAAGGAAAAACCATTGGTTCCATCTGTAATACTGTGGATCGTGACTCTTGACTAATCTTCTCCAGTCATATGAGAATCCCATTCGTTTAATCTGCTCAGTGATAGAAGCCATATTTCTCTCAGTAATATCGTGAGGGTGGCCACCTTCTGCAATAGCCGCGTTTTCCGCTGGCATTCCAAATGAATCAAAGCCCATGGGGTACAATACATCGAATCCCATTAGTCGCTTGTACCGAGCGACTGCATCACCGATAGAATAATTCCTAACGTGGCCCATGTGCATCTTACCGGACGGGTAAGGGTACATTTCAAGGCAGTAGAAAACAGGGTTTCCTTCCTTAAAATCTGCATTGAAAATCTTAGAATCATCCCATGCCTTTTGCCAAGACTCTTCAGTATCTTGTAGAACATAATCCGACATTGAAACACCCTGGCGCCCCTACGGGGCGATTTGTCGTACCACGCTATAGTCTTGAATCCATCTACAGAATCAGACTTCAGTAGTGTCGAGTAGGAACACTGCTTCTCTGGTCAGACGGTATCGATTCTTTACACCCATCTTCTGTTTTTGAACAAGGCCGAACTTCTGCAAAGTTCTGAGGTGGTGACTGACCAATTGCTGAGAACGGTCTAGCCGATGAGCAAGCTCTGCTTGAGTAGGGTATTTCTTCATGTTACCATCGTCATCCAGTAGCCTTAGGATCTTACCCTGCAAACTATTTGGGTCAGGGGAGAGTGGAGGCAATGGCAGTTCATCTTCAACAATACCTGGGTGTAAATTTGATGTGTATGGGTAGAACCTAACTAATCTGCCATCCGGCCTTCTCCAGATACTTTCCTCATCTTCAAGCACTCTCAAGTGATGAGTAATTTGGCCATTTGACATCTCCAATGCAGCCATTAAGGCGCGGAAATGACAACCCGGGTTCGCTGTTAAATAACCCATTAAACGGCCTCTTTGGTATCTGCCGTCACTGGTTTCACTAGTCCTTCCAACTAATGCTAGAAGCCAAAGTCCGGCGCTAGTAGTTGGAATCCTCCATGATTCATTCGTTGCAATCAACGCCACTAGAAGCGATAGAATTCCTCCGCTGGCTACTACTGCGCCAACAGTGATTACAACTGGACTTATTTCAGATTCCTGCACTTCTTCTGTTGGAATTATAGCAGCCTCTTCTTGTTCGTCTTCTGGCGCAACCTGAACTTCTTGTGAATACACCTCATTAACCTTGAAAGAGGCAGCTGCGAACCCTGCACATTCAGCAGAAGGAATTGATTCAGTCACTAGGTATTGGCCCGTTGCTCCAACCTCTGGAGCCCAAGAAAGCGAGTCGGTCGACCCCGCTAGAGTAATTATCCCTTCATCTGGTGAATTAAGTAGCCAGCAAACTCCCAAATCATTTGTTGTTGCAGACCAAGATCCGTCGACAACCCTTGGCGTAAATTCTACCACTTCATCATCATCTTCCTCTGTTTCGATTTGGTCATCTACCAAAGGCCAAGTGAATGAAAGAGTTGATCTGATTTGGGGTTCTGTAATGGTCCTGAATGCTAAATAATAGTCTCCATCTTCGAGGTCAACAGATTGCAGGCTAAATGAATCCAACTCGTATTGATCAAACCTCATGGAAAGAGTGTTATTGTAATCACACTGTGAGAAAACGGTCTCTATTTCTCCATTTGGACCGAAAAGCGCAGTTTCTAATCCGCACATCTTGAACCAATTTATTTCGAAATCTTCGCTGCTAACGATTGTAGGTGAGACCAATATGTTTTGATTTGCACTAATATCAGCAATAATTTCTATCGATTCATCTTGACAATACGAGTTTTCTCCTCCGTCCAGGTTGATTGAATCTGTACTGAACAAATCAAATTCGGGTATTTCGAATACTACGGTTAAATCACCAGATGATACATGGCACCCGTCCATGTCCATGAAAGACCATTCTGCTTGAGGGTATGTTCTTTCGCTATTTGGTGTAAGTAAATTCTGAACATCCAATTCTGTGCATTCTTTGAGTGAAAGCGTATCCATTACCACTTCTCCAGCAGAATTTACGACCCATGTTTCTCCCCTGCAAGTATTTGTGAAATCGAGAGATACGTCTTCTAAGCCAGTGTTTGTAAGAGAAATTTCAGGTGCGAACGTTTCAAGCTCTTCGAATAAGTTATCATTGGATAAAACTAGAGACAACTCAAGTTCGTCTATGTTTCCGGTCCAGTCAGCCTCATCTTCATCTTCAATTGCGTCAATGACTAGATTTGTCATTAACACGCCATCGCCCAAAGCCATACTGAATTCATTTAACCCAGCATTCATAGAAACCGCAATCTGAGCGACGGTCACAATTTGATGCCCTTTGAGCACACTAGGGCCACAATTGCCAACTAATTGTGCATTAAAAGATAATTTGCAGCCTTCTAAATCCAAATTGATTTCGACAGGTAAGGTATTGTGTAAACGAGCTGTAATTATGGAAGGAGAAGCTTGGGCGTGAATTCCATCTCTAGCGGTGGCAATCAGTTCCAACTCCAGACCATCTGGTATTGACACAGGAGTTTGGACATGAACACTTACAGTTGAGGACAACTCTTCACCAGCAATTACCAATTCAATGTCGTAATATCCGGATTGAACAAATAATCCATTTGAGTCTTTCAGGTCCCAGAATAATGGCTCAGACTCGGTTGTCGATGAAGCATCTAGATCCCATCCTCTGCTTTGACCTAGACAAGCCTCTGTACCATCAACTATCAAATTGCCATTACTCCAAACTCGAAGGACCTCATTACAGGAAGGGTCAACTTGTATGCTAGTTGCATCTCCAGAGTTGGACAACATTCCTACGATTTCGACACTTTCTCCGGAAGCGTACCACCCTTTGTCTGGGGCATTAACTATGCTAGCCTCCAGGCTAACATCAGAGTCTGCTGCAAAGGCACTAGGTGCCATCACTGCAAGTAGCCCAGCGAGAAGTATCGCCAGCATGCGCTCTCTGCCCATGGCAAACCATGAGCGTCATCCCTTAGAAGTAATGCGGTTCATCGTATTGGTGAGCGTACATGGCTGAATGCATATTAGAGACTGAAAAAATGGTTGTTTTACAGGCTCAGTTGGGCGATTGGGATAATTTGAATCACCTCCTGGTTTGTAAGGAATCGAAAAAAGCGGTAATAGTTGACCCATTCTTCTCAGAATACTGGTTAGATGTATGTTCTTCCAATGGTTGGGAATTGGAGCAAGTATGGCTTACTCACTCACACTGGGACCATTCTAAGGGCATTGATGGATTGAAAGATAAGCAAGTATGGGTTCATCGTGATGAATCCCTTAGAGGTTGGAACGGCCCTTCGAACAGAGAATGGGTAAACTCAGCAAACACATCAGTAATACAAAAAATCGGTTCCCTTAATTTTGAAGCTCATTGCACTCCGGGGCATACTCCCGGGCACATGACATTCATCGGAGAGGGAGTGGTAATCAGTGGAGATTGCATGTTTTTAGGAAGGTGCGGAAGGACTGACTTATTTGGAGGAGACATCATGTCTCAAAGACACTCTCTGAAACACCTTAGAACTCGACTTTCACTAGTGCCGGGCAATTGGATTGTGTTACCTGGGCATCAATATGAACTATCAGACGGAACAAATCCAACTTTCATTACAGTCGAATCATTACTTTCTGATAACGAAGCCCTGAAAGCATTAGATGATGACGAAACCTGGAACTCTCTAGAATTCTTATCTTTTGATGACAGCCTTGCTGAAAAAGCGCGTAGGGAAAAAGCCAGAGTCGATGTTGAGTAATCAAACATCATCTAAACTGAGCATGGTAGGAACAGCCGCTTGCTGAGCCTCCTCTTGTTGCATCTGGTGCTGCTGCCACTGAGGTACAGCCGCTGGTGCGGTCCATCCTAGTTCAGTTGCCTTAGCAATGTCTCCTTGTGCTACGTAATAGTCGATCCATTCTTGCTTCCTAGATTCTTCCTCTTGGAACATTGCTGAAACTTTCATCTCTTCCGATCTACTGTATGCTGCCTTTCTTCTGCCTCCTTGCTTAGCAACCATGGCTACAGAGATTACAGCTAGTAGGAAAACCAGAAGTCCAACTAGAATAATTGCGTCTCCGCTGAAAGCAAGACCATCATCCTCGGACCCTGCAACAAAATCTGAATCATACTTGTTTGGAATGCCGTCATCGTCATCGTCGTCAAATGATGCGCATTGTACCTGTCCGCGTATTCCTACACTTACTTCGGCATCGTATGGGCAAGGGTCTGTTGAATCAGACACACCATCTTTATCGGTGTCTGTACATCCGAAATAATCAACATATGATTCACCATATTTTAGTTCACATTCATCAGGTTGCCAAGAACCTAATTTCTGATTATCGCCATATCCATCACCATCGGTATCAGCCCATTGTGTCGCACGAACAGGGAATGCATCTGGTAAACGGCCAGTGTTGTTATCTCCAAACCCATCGCCATCAGTATCGGACCATTGACTAGGGTCAGTAGGGAATGCGTCTCCCCATTGCTCTCTAACAGTAATCAGATTACCTAAATCCTGTTCATCAGCGATGGTCTTGTTAATCCATCCGTAATTATCTCCCCAGCCATCTAGGTCGATATCTTCCCACTGCAGCGGGTCTTCAGGGAATTTATCATCAACATCCGCCCAAGAGTCCGAATCAGTGTCTAAGCAACCCTGTCTAGAATTATTGGTACTAGTACCATATTCTTCTGGGCATTCATCACCATTTGGAACTGCATTGTTATCTCCCCATCCGTCTCCATCATTGTCAGTCTGTTGATAGAAGTCGTCAGGGAATGCATCAAACGGATCTACGACTCCATCATTATCTGTATCGGGGCAACCGCGAGCAGCAGGGATAGTTGATTTACCGTAGAGCTCAGGACACTGGTCCCCATTGTTACCCTCTGAATTATCTCCAAACCCATCATCGTCAAAGTCACTCCATTGTGTTGGGTCATTAGGGAAGAAATCACCATTTGGCATTACTGGGCGGTCTCCGTACCCATCTCCATCAGTATCTGCCCATTGGCTTGAATCGTCAGGGAACATATCCGGGTTATTCCCATCAGGGTTATCTCCGTAGTTGTCACTGTCCCTATCTTCCCACTGTGTTCCATCGGTTGGGAATGGATCTCCTGCATTGGACCATCCATCGCCATCAGCGTCTGGACATCCTACTCTATCGATAGATGAAGTCCCATATTCTCCAGGGCATTCATCCGGATCATTTCCGCTTGTGTTATCTCCGAAACCGTCGCCGTCGCTATCACGCCATTGAGTTGGGTCATCAGGGAATGCATCAGCATCACCAGTTGGATGGGCCGGCCAATCTGGAGTTGGGTTTGACCATCCATCTCCATCATTGTCTTCACAGCCTAAGCGGTCTTCAGATGAATTGCCCCATGTGTTGGCACATCCATCAGAGCGAGGCGTATTTGGCTCATCTCCAATCCAATCTCCATCAGTATCTTGCCATTGGTATCTGTCAAGTGGGAACTTGTCAACCTGAGTTGCCTCAGAGTTGTAAATGCCCGGCCACGATTCGTCAGTATCGGGCGTTGAAACATCATCAACAGGGCGTATTGCTGTCCAAGAAGATTCGTGATAATTATCTCCCCACCCGTCTCCATCTGTGTCATTCCACTGGGTAGGGTTGTTAGGGAATGCATCTCCCTGTTGGTTGATGTGCCATTCAGTGAATGGCTGAACATCATGGTAGTAATTGTCTCCGAAGCCATCAGAATCAGAATCAGCCCATTGAGTATTGTCAGATGGGAATACATCTCCATCGTTTGAATAGCCATCGTCATCTCCGTCTGGGCAACCGTATCTATCCTGTGTACTGGTTCCATACGTTGTAGGACAAGCATCGCCTTGAGTTGCAGGAATTGGATTATCTCCATATCCGTCATTGTCTGTATCGTTCCATTGAGTTCCATCGTCAGGGAATGCGTCAGTTCTACCATCGCCTTGGTCAGATGTATTCCACCCATCATTATCTCGGTCAAGGTCTGCAAACCATAGATACAATCCTTCGTCATGTGTTCCGAATGCTTGTGCGATTCGAGAACCGTCTGGTGACCAAGATACCCCATATGTGCGGCCGCAATTATTTCCTTGAGTGCCTTGGCAATTATTCGGCCTTGGCTGTTCTAAAGTATCGACAGAATTACCAGTGTCAACATCAAATACTCTCATTTTTGCACCATCTGCTTCGTAATAACTTCCACCGTAAACAACCTGCTTACCATCTGGTGAGAAGTCAGTAGCGAGGCACGAGGTAGAATGTGACCAAGTTTTGTGATTAGCCCAGTTAGCAGTATTGAACAAGCGCAGTCTTGAGCCACCCTGCCCTTGAGTATATCCTTCGCAAACAGAAATCCTTTCGCCATCAGGGGACCAAGCTAGGTCATTTACAGTACCAGCGGGAGTGCCTATTGTGTATGTTGTAGCCCAAGAAGAGGTGTCGACAATGTATGCTTCTCCATTTCCTCCAGCTACTAAGTGGGTGTCACTAGGGGCGAATGCAACACTGTAGAATCGGTCTTCACCAGCAGGGTTTGCGTTATTGATTACACTTCCATCTGATGTGTTGATAACTCTTACAACACCATTTGTTCCTCCGTTGCCAGAGCGACCTATTGCAATAGCCAGCATCGATCCATCATGTGAGAATGCTAAATCTAGAGTTTCATCTCCGCCTCCAACATCCGAAGAAATATCTCCGTGGACGCTGGAAAGGTTACTCGACCAATACATTTTGACAACGTCTTGGGCATCAGATGCGGCTGCAATGTAAATTCCATCTCCTGACCACGCAACCTGAGTTGCATCATCGGTAAATGCTTGTACAGAACTAATGACTATTCCAGAGGTGGCGTTTCTTATTCGGACGTATCCGTTTTCATCAGCAGAAACGACGAAGTCTCCATCTGGAGAATGATCAACATCCCAATAATCGTAGTTTGAAGATAGCGCCACATCCTTTGCAAAACTAGGGTTTCCGGAGGTCCATCCATCGTTTACATCAGATGTACCATCTCCGTCACGGTCAGGGCATCCATCTTTGTCCACTGTAGAATTCCCAGGTGCGTAAGGGCAATCGTCGACCGAGTCATCGACTCCGTCATTATCGGAGTCGGCGCCCGAAACAAGTCCGAGGCCAAGCATTGAAAACATCAAAAAAGACAGAACAATTGCTCGAACTGTATGGGATGCCATGCATGTCGGTAATGTTCCTGACAAAAGGGTTTGTGGTTCAGTTGTGCGTAGTCGTTTCAGCAAAATAGGGGAATTATTGAATTGCCGGGCGACTTAGCAAGTATGTGTCCGATGATATTCCAAGAGTAAATATCGCGGTCAAAGATCGCATATTACTCCATCTATTACAAGAGGACGAACAAGCGGACAGGTACGTTGTAAGTGCATCTTTAACACGTCCAGGAATAGCAGAAGCCTGTGCGCAGCATCCTCCAAACGTCAGCCGTGCGATGCGCGACCTTCTACGAAATAAACAGGTTAGCGAACATTCCCGTTCCATTCGTGGCGAAGACAGGAAACAAAAGACTTGGCAACTAACAAACCTTGGACGCGATTTAGCAAAAAACAGATTGGAAGCACTATCTACTCACAAAGTGCTAATTCGTGACGAACAAGGCACCCTTCTCGAAATAGAGTCCGGTGGGGCATCTGAAAGGTTACAAGCAGACATGTCGGTGCTCCAAATCCTTCTACACGCTCAACACGAAGGAGTGCTCACATTCGGAGACATAAGGTTTGGATTAGTCACCAAGAAATCAGACGAAAATGATATACCTCCTCCGGGGCGTTTGAAATTATTAGCGGGAGCACATGCGACTTACCACACTTCTCCGCCTAAAACCAGACCAGTCCATGGTAGAACAACATCTCGTGACGAACTAGATACATGGTTTGAAAATGATTCTCCGTGTATGGTAATACATGGCATAGCAGGAATTGGAAAGTCAACACTTGTTGCTGATTGGTTAAGCAGCCGAATGGAAGAGGTCCCCCATCTGTCAGTATGCTGGTACCCCTGCCAACCATGGGACAAACAGGTCGGTTTGGCAGTATCCTTGCTGCATCGATTTGGCGTTGATGACAAGCACGACCCGTATCAGTTAATGGAAACATTACCAATGACTCCTGGTGCAGAGTTTGATGTTGATTCTTGGCGAAGAAGACTGTTGGCCTATCTTACCGATGCAAAAGCCATCCGTGAAAGATTCGCAGGCGAAGCAGGTGGTCCTCCGCCATATTGGTTGATCATTCTAGATGATGTCCATCATGTGGCAGAAGAAGCAAGAGATTTACTAGGTGCTCTACTCGATATCTCAAAGAAGTCACCACTCCGTTTGTTATTCATTTCCAGAACCACTTTGAATGTCTATGATAGAAGAGACGTCCATACTCGCGAAGTTGTTGAAGAGTTGCCACTAAAGGGATTAACCGTTGAAGAGATTTCTACTTGGGTTGAAAATATGGATGGCGCCCCACCAACGCCGGAAGAGGTTCACAAAATGACAGGTGGCCACCCGTTAGCCTTGGAGTTACTCGAAATCTACGGCCAGGCCACTCACGGAGATTGGCTAAAATTCCTGGATGAGGAAATCATTACTCAAATGCCGGACGCAGAACATGAATTACTTGCAACACTGGCTGTTGCAGACTCCCCAGTTCCATGGTCTAAATTGTCTGCAGCTACTGGGTGGGAGGGCAAACCTCCCGAGCGATTGTTGTCTTACGGCTTGCTCCTAGAATTAGAAGATGGAATGTGGTTACACGAGGCTCTCAGAGAGAGGTTTCTGCGCGAAGTAGGCAAAACCTCTACAAAACGAAAGAAGAGTCTGAAATAATCAGAAATCATCAGCAGACATGTGCTGGTTTAGCCAATTCATCAAAGCAGGCTTAGGGACCATGCCGGCTTGGTTAGCAACCATTTTGCCATTATGGAATAAGAAAAGTGCAGGAATTCCTCTAACTCCTAATTTTGCAGCATTCATTGAATCAGTGTCGGTGTTAACCTTCGCGATTGTGACTGGAGATTCAGCAGCAACTTGTTCCAATATTGGACCTAATGCTTTGCAAGGACCGCACCATGGCGCCCAAAAATCTACTAGTACCCATTCATCTTGACTGATTGCTTGATCGAAATTAGCGTCGTCGACTGCTTTGACTTCTCCCATCTTCTCACCTGAAGTGCGGTAAGAGGGTCCTCCTATGAGTCTTTGCTTGTACCCCAATACTCTTGGCCATCGTCCTCTTCGGCGTATTTAGGAGGATTTCGATGATTATCGCACCATCGGTACTTACTGCAGACCTTGCAGACTTAGGAAACGCTTGCAGTGAGGCTGTTGAAGCCGGATTGAACTGGCTCCACCTAGACGTAATGGATGGAAACTTTGTTCCAAACCTTACATTCGGACCTCCTGTAATCGCTAAACTTCGCAATGCTTTGGGCGATGCTCCAACCTTTGATGCTCATTTGATGATAACAAATGCAGAAGATTGTTTTCAACAATACATAGACGCAGGCTGCAATCACATTTCAGT
>JAACDL010000108.1 GCA_009936765.1 Methanobacteriota archaeon | reverse complement strand
GATAATGAACTTGATGAAGTCGAGATGGTAATGGATGCTACAATTCTAAATCGTGACCCGTATGTTAACCTATCAACGGTTACTCCTGCTGTCAATGCAGGTGAATCAATAACCTTCAATGCAACAGATAGTGGAGACATCGACACGGTATCGCCTATTGGGCAACATGTAACAATTACATGGCCGGATAGTGCTTGTGATGAAGGGCTGTTTGGACCTTACTGTACTTTCAATCCAGAGGAAGAAGGAGTTCACCAAATTGAAGTCGTTGTCACAGATGATGACAACGCATCTGTTTCAGATATACTGACCTATGAGGTACTGAATGTAGCACCAACTATTGGAGAGATGTTATTCACTGTCGACGGAATCCCTTACATTCCTGCAGAAGATGGGACTTGGACAATCAATGAGGATGTAATTGCATCTCTGCAGATTAGTGGTGATGATACACTATCTGACAAAGAGAGTTTGCTCATCACCTGGTACCCTGATGATCTCGACCAAAACTGGACTGTCACTACATCTGGGCCTGATTCCACAATTAATGCTGCTTGGAGTGACTCTGGGTTGCACACAATTAGAGCATTTGTAACAGACAATGATGGAATAGTAAGCGAAGAAGTGATGGGATATGTTCGTGTTAACAACATTGAACCAGTTCTTGATTCACTACCTGCTCAACAAGCATTATTCGAAGATGAAATTTTGAACTTAAGGGCATTTGCAACAGATGTTGCTGATGCTGACGAACTTCGATATTGCTGGGACCTTATCGTATCGATTGATTCCGATGAAAACGGAATCGCAACCGATGACTGTGATATTGAAGGTGCAGACCTTGTTTATGCGTGGACTACGCCAGGTCTGCGAACTGTTACTGCTAATGTATGGGATGATGATAACGCAACAGACTCATTTACTATTGATGTGACAATCGTAAATCGCCCCCCTGCTGCAAGTATATTCGTACCTGAAGATGGTTTCGTAATCACTGAAGGAGACTCTATTACATTCAGCGGAAGTGATTCGTCCGACTCACCTACCGACAGAACCAGTTTGCAATTTATCTGGGATGACCCAAATACAGTTGGAGCAACACAAGATGGATTTGGCGAAAATTACACAATCAAGTTCAACACACCTGGCAAATTCTTCGTTAACCTCACGGTAATCGATGACGATGGAAAAGAGAGTATTGCAACCGTAGTAGTAGAAGTAGAAGAGAAACCTTCTGAAGGTCTGTTCGGGATGACAAGTACAACTGCAGCAGTCTCAATTTTAGGAGTGATAATGGTTGTTCTTCTTGCATTACTTCTACTACGAGGAAGAGAAAGTGACTCTGAGATCATCGAAACCAAATCAATGCCTGATTATGCATGGGATTATCCATCTGCTCAAACTCAGGAACCGATTCCTGCAGCACCGGCCGAAATGGCCAGCAGCGGACCACCGATTCCTGCAGCAGGATTGCCAGTAGGTTGGACCATGGAACAATGGTCATACTATGGTGAACAATACCTAGCGAGCTTACCACCTGAGCCATCTTATGCACAACCTGCAGCTGCACCCGCTTATGCTCAACCTGAACCGGTTCAAACTCAGACCTATACAGAACCGGCTCCATCACTACTCAATCAGACGATGGTTCAAGAACCAGCACCGACACAGGCATCGCAGGCCCTAGCCGATCTATTGGACGACTTGGACATTTGAGCAGTGAAACATAATGGGTACACTTTGGCAATTCTTTGGATTCCCTGACCCTGAAGCACCTCCTCCTGAGGCAATGAAAAAGTCAAAGAAAAGGAAGGCTAAGAAGGCCGAAGCACCAGGACTACAACTTACGATTGTTAGCCCTGACGACGAGCCACTTACACAACCAACTGAGATTACAACTACTGAAGTCCCGGCAGTCAACTCAGCACCAGCGCCAATTCCAATACCAAAGCCAATTCGACACTCATCGGCATTACCCAAAGGATGGACAGGCCCTGTGACACCAGATGGAGTGGCATTTCATGACCTGTCAAACTATTCATCAAAGTCTACAGATTTCCCAGATAGGGCATTGAGATATGTTGAGCCTGACAAAATGCATCGTCTCCCTCTCAGGAAAATAGAGGATAGAATGCGCAGAGGAGATACTATCATCGTAGACCTAAATGGTCTAATTCATATGGATACACAGACTAATGCATGTAGAAGAAGTCTCAAACAAATGGGGGATGAACTTGGTATTGACATATACGCACTTGATGATGCTGATAAACTACTACTCGTACCAGGAAGAGATGTTACCATGGACCAGGGCAGGAATGACCTGGGATTAGTCCCATTGCTGATGTAAAGCAAATTGCAGACTCAGCAATTATATCCTAGAACGATTCGTTCATTACCAATGGATGATGAGCGTACGAGTGCTCAATATCTGGCTGCAGGTTCATATGTCGACCTAATTCTTGCCGCCGTAATAATGCAGATTTGTTTCATAATCACTGCGATTTGGGTCGGCACGACTGGAAATGAATTCCTGATTTCAAATCCAGAAGATATTCGTTACGCTCTAAGAATTCAACTTGGACTTGGATGGATGATGTGCATTATTTGTGGCCTGGGATTCAGTATACTTCCTCTGATATACGATGTAAAAGTATTCGATAAGGGCTTGATGCGAAGTTATGTCGGAATGAATATGCTGGGCCAACTATCTATTATGTTGGGAATAATGATTGGAGACGAGGATATATTCTACTCAATGGCGACGATTGGGATTACCCTCCTTGCAACATCGCTGTTTATACTTGGCTCACCTGCATTGAAGATCTTCAAAAGTCGAGGTGTTGATTCACAAAGATTAGGTCCTTTTTCGTACGCTATTGGAATGATTTTACCTATTTTAGGGCTGATTACACTGCTGTCTTGGGTTGCTCGTGACAATGAATTCTCGATTTATTTATCTGAAGCCGTCATATTCGACCTATTCATCCCACTAGCAGTTATTTCAACGATTATTTCCCACTTTAACAGGCGATTAAACTGGCAGTTGATTGATTCAGATAATCTCGGAAAAGTATTTGCTACGTTGCTAATATTGATGCTCGTCTCGATTATCTCAGTTCCTTTATATGAAAACGGAGACATCTCAAAAAGAGTCTCAGCGTCACTAGCAATGTTTCCATATCTGTTCATTTTCATAGCACTGAATCCTAAGAAAATCATCGACCAAATAGTTGACAGACAGCCCCACAGTAAGATGATTTTAGCATCTTTATTTTGGCTGCCTGTTATCGGTATATCCGCTTACTTAGAAAAAATGGATTTGGTTGTCACGACGAGTGGTATGGTGTCTTTTTACAGATGGATCTTAATTTTTGGATTTGCAATGCAGGCACTGTGGGGCTTTGTAAATTACCTCCATGATGACCACAAAAGGTTGTCACTCCATAGAAGAAAAACAACTTGGTTAATATTTATGTCACTAAATATAGGTAGTATAATTACAACATATTCAATGATGAATAGTTGGTATACTGGTGAAACTATTATTGAATATCCTAGAATTGGAATCGGCGTGTATGCTTTGTCATATGTTCTGATATTAGTGCATTGGATAAAAGAAGTAATTTTTAGTTTAGATGACTGGCATAAATCTCCCATGTTTTACGACCAATACCTGAAAAATCCAGAACAAGGCCCGGGATTTACAATCGATGATTAATCGAGAAGCCTCAATGCACTTGGTGCAAATCCGAGCACTGCAAGTTCATCGCCATCAATCAATCTTGCATGATTACCCATATCTCCTGCTAAATCATACGAACCTGCTTTACCAATCCATGAACCGGATTCTATGAGATTACCAATTTCTTCAATAGTTAGTTCATCTACTTCCACAATTGCAAATTCTACGAAGAAAGTCCAATCCCCACAAATTTGGATACCAGTAGCAGACCATACTTGATGACGACGACCTGAAAGTCGTTTCAGCATGGACAGAGCACCCGATTCATCAGTAGCCTTACCCATGGCTGCATTGATATCATCGGGGTCGCCAACCATCGTATCGGCGACTAAAACTGCGTTATAGCCATGGCCGATTGGAACTGCTGCTGCCTTGCGACGGCATATTGCTAGTACTTGTGATGATACAGACCCCGTTGGTGGAGTCTCATCAACATCTGGTAATGCCTCGACGTGAACGGCCCCGTACCTGTCCCGGAGAATCTGAGAACGTCTCTCAGAACCACTCGCTAACCAGATTCCCATATCAAGCCGTTCGGGGGTCACCTTGAAGAGAACATCGCTGTTACACCGTACCGGTGAGACGACGTGAGTGACATAGAAAGGATTCCAACACACATCGCAGGATTAGATGAAAATATGCAAGGTGGTATACCGCAGGGGCACATTTGCATAGTTGCTGGACAGTCAGGTGCAATGAAATCTTCCGTTACATTTTCTCTATTGTATAACGCTGTTCTGTACGGCGAGACAAGCGGAATCTATGTAACACTAGAACAGGGTAAGGATTCCCTTAGATCTCACATGTCCAATATGGGCATGAACGTTGACGACCCACGAGTCCGTAACCGCATCGCTATCATCGATTTATCCGATTTGCGCGTTCAATTAGATGAACAAGGTATGAGCAACCGTATCGATTGGATGGGCCAATTGATCAAACAACTTACTTCTTACCGCCAATCTATTGGATTCGAGTTACTAGTATTCGACTCTCTAGGAGCATTCTTTACACTGACTAAGATGGAAAACCCTCGTGATGAAATATTCCGTTTATTCGAAGCATGTCGAAGATTAGAGCTTACTTCTTTCTTCATCTGTGAAATGACCGGTGAAGACCACAAACAATTCGGAGAGTATGGCGTTGAAGATTACCTTTCAGACGGAGTAATGCATCTAACTATGGACAGAGTTGGAGACGACATTACACGAAAGATAGGTGTAATCAAAATGCGTCACACTCATCACAGATTAGGATACTCTCCAATTCTATGGAACTCTGCAGACCAGAGATTCTCGATACAGTAATTATTCGACTGTTACTGATTTTGCTAGATTACGTGGCCTATCTACGTCACATCCCAAAGCAAGCGCCGTCCTGTAGGCTATCAGTTGTGTAGGCAAGACCGAAAGAAGAGGAGAAAGAAGAGAATCACAAGAAGGAATTGATATTGCGACATCTGCTTCGTCAGAAATGATGTCCCCTTCTTCATGAATTACAATTATCTTAGCACCTCTTGCTTTGCATTCATGCATTGAGGCTATTGTCTTCTCTCTGTGTTTGTCATTAGGAGCAATTACAACGACTGGACTTCCCTCTTCAAGCAAAGCAATTGGGCCGTGTTTCATTTCTCCTGCAGGATAAGCGAGACATGGGATGTAAGCTAATTCTAGCATTTTTAGAGCACCTTCACTAGCAACGGGAGCAGAAAGTCCTCTACCAAGATACATCACACTCTTGGCATTCTTTACCAATTCAACAGCTTCATCAATCGGTCCTGGATTGGAAAGATAAGACTCCATTAATTTAGGAATCTCCTCAAAACTCTCTATGATTTTTCTGCCTCTTTCCCTGGAGAAAGAACGGGTTCTTCCAATTCTTATAGCGAATAACAACAAAGATGCCACCATATTGGTGAATGCTTTGGTTGACGCTACTGCTTGTTCAGGTCCGCTATGAATGTATACTCCTTGGCCACATAATCTAGCAATGGTAGAACCTACAACATTGATTATACCGTGAACTTCGCCACCTTTGAGTTGAATTTCCTTGACAGCGGAGAGAGTATCTGCAGTTTCACCAGATTGTGATACTGCGAAATGTATTGCATTAGGGTTGATTACGTGATCATTGTATCTAAATTCACTAGAGACGTGTGCAATTGCTGGAATCCTTGCCAAGATTTCTATCGCCAATTGCCCGATTTTACAAGCATTCAATGCAGTGCCACATCCAATTAAGCGGACTAGTGGTGCATTTCTCAATCGAACTGGTTCTAGTTTTAGTCCACCCAATCTTGCACTTCCGTTTGCTTTATCCAATCTACCGCTTATGCATCTTCGTAATGCTTCAGGTTGTTCGTGGATTTCTTTCAGCATGTAATGAGGGTAACCGGCCATGTCTGCCTCACCCCATTCATCTTCTAAGACTGTCAAACTAGTAGACGAACTTCCTCCATCAAGTTTCGATATTTCGATTCCATTTCTGGTTAATATGGCCATATCGCCATCTTCTAAAATGAACATATTCTGAGTATGGTGTGATAATGCGTGTGGGTCTGATGAAACAAAAGATTCCCCGTTCCCTTGTCCAATGATCAAAGGAGAACCATTTCTAGCACAAACTATCAGATCGTGCTCCTTGAATAGAACACAAAGACCCCAAGTCCCAGTTACTCTGTTCAGTGTTTGCCTTACAGCTTCTAGTGGTTCTTGACCAGATTCGATACCGATAGTAATCATGTGTACAAGAACTTCTGAGTCTGTTTCTGAAACTAGAGGCATACCTCTGGCTTCCAATCTCTCCTTAAGACTGCGGAAGTTTTCTATTATACCATTATGAACTACTGCGATAGACTCATCACGATTTAGATGTGGGTGTGCATTTGTATCTGTTACCGAACCATGCGTTGCCCATCTAGTGTGAGCGATACCTGTATCTCCTTCGATATGATTTGGTAGAATTTTGGATAACTCTGTCACCTTACCTACTTTTTTGTACATTTGTAATGAGCCGTTTTTGACTACTAGACCAGTAGAATCGTAACCACGATATTCTAATCGACGTAAACCTTCGACAAGCAAAGGTGCTGCAGACCTATCTCCAATGAAACCAAAAATGCCACACATCGTAATCACATCTGAATGATTTCTGAACAGATCGGACAATCCATCTTTCTCAAGGTCATATCTTTGACAGTAATTCCTGCCCCACATGAGCCACAAGTGACTTTTCTCTCTGGAGCGGGCATAGCCGGCAATGGTAGGGGTGGTAACTTACCAGATGTTGGAAGTGGTAAAGGAGGCAATTTGCCTAATTCAGGTAGTGGTAATTCACCAGGGGCTGGCGGCATAGGCAACGGAGGTAAATCTACAAGAATTGGTAATGGCTTATCGTTAATCGTACCAGGTAGAGGAATCGGAGGTAGATTCTTGGAAATCTCATCGAATTTCTCCTTCGCTTCTCTATCCCCTTTCCTCTTCATTCTGCGCTCTAACCTCTTAGAAGCAATTCCAGCTTCAACCTTAGCTTCTAATTCCGATGATAAATCTGGAGTTTCGTATTCCAATTCATCGTCTAGTACGACCTTTGGTTGGCTGATACTTATCACCAACTCATCAGAGCCATCTGTATTAATTGCAATTAGTGCTCCATCGTCCTCTTCTGTCTCAATAAGTAATTCCAGGTCTCCACTTTCTGCAGACACTTCAATCTCATCTTCTTGGCGATGTGAGCGCTTTAGAATGACTAGCACTGAACCAAATAACACGATTAGGAAACCACCTATCATGGCAAGAGATGTCAACTTCTCTTCTTGAGTATCTCCCGGTAGAGGACTTAGTAGGTATTCCAGAATACTAGGATCTGCGCCATCATCGCCACCCGGATTGCCGTAGGCTACTTTCTTTGCACTAATTTGGCCAGATGGTGAAGTCATGATTACAATCGAGTCGTCACCTATCGATCCCGCTCCGATAACATGACCTTCTGCTATCAGGTTTGAGAGACCTATTTTGTCATCACCCAGAGTGTACATACCATATCTTGTGACTGGCCCCAATACTCCAATTTCATCATGATAAATCTTGATGTCTTCTTCGGTAGTTCGCATCATAATGATATTTGTAGCACCTGGTGAAGAGATATTCTGAACTTCATCGATTGACCAAATCGTGTTTTGTACAACACTGATTAGTTTCGATGAACGACCATTACCTTCTATCCATGCAGCGACAAGTATGTCGTCGTCTCCGTCTTCTACGACTAGCATTTCAGGAATACTAGCATCATCACCTGCTGGCGCTTGGAAATTAAACGGTGTTTGAGAGATTACACCGTGAGCATAGAAAAGACCAACTCTTTCAATTCCAGTCACGTCATCTCTCATCGATTGATACAGTATATGGATATCATCCTGTCCAATAGCCACAGCGATGGAATCTCCATCTTGTGGCTTAATGTCGACATCTGTCAATACATTCATTCTAGTTGTCCATCCATTAGATGACTTAGCATCATCATTGTGAATCATGAAGATATTGGTGATGTCATTCCACGAACCTCCTGTAGATATATCTCGATGATAACCGGCTAATACAATCTCATCTCCTCTTATTGACAGGTCAAGACCCCAGTAATTTCCTTCAGATTGTTTGAGAGGTGTAAGGTGGGAAGTCGATGTTGACACATCACCTAGCAATCCAATACTTGCCATCCCGATATCGGCCATAGTGTAACCTTGTTGATCATCAAATCTCTTAGTCCATGCTAAATGAACTCGGTTGTCATCTCTGAGTACAAATGCAAACTCGCCAGCCCAATTCCTTTCAATGAGGGTATCCCCCGGCATTCCAAATCTAGCTGTTAGAGTTCTAGCATGTAGTTCCCCATCTATTGTAGTGAATAATAATCCGCCACCATCTTCACCCTCTACACTGTCAGGGATTCCAACGAATCCGATAACTGACTCTCCTTCAGAGATTGTTAATCCTGTCTTAGCGCCAATATCGTATTCATCAACTATTACTGTGAATCTTAATTCAGAATATTGATCTTCTACTCCGTTTCCTTCTAGCAATATTTTGTGCTTTACAACTCCAACCGAGTCGTGAATGTGTGTGAATTGGGCTTTGCCGTTGCCAGAGGAGCTGGTTGAACCTGGAATTATTGAAATTGTTCTAGTATCTCCTACAAGCCAACAGGTGTTTGCTGTACAGTCATCATCCCATGTGGAAAGTGTCATCTTGACATTGGTTGCATCTGTTTGCCCCATGTTGTCAACTCTGACAGTTATTGTGTAGGGTTTAGGCGAATCGGCATCTAAAGTTGGTGAAGGTATTGGAGACGAGGTCGTAATTGCGCTAGTTGGGAAACGAAGAGTTGGTTCGACCGGTCTTTCTTCGATTTCGAACGAGAATGTGTAGTCATTGTCGCTTTGGTCGTCATTCATGGCCTCATTAGGGTCAATTTGAATTGTAACATCGTGAATGCCGGCCTCTGTAGCCCACCACCACAAAATTACAGATATCGTCTCGCCCTGATCTACTCGGGGTAATTTCCCTTCGCTAGGATAAGTGCTGGATTCTGAACCAGGTGCATCTAATTTCAGATGAAGGTCGATTGCGTCGGCATCTCCTGTGTTAACCACACTGAAATGGACCTCGAGAATCGTTCCGGCAACCGCACTTTCTGCTGGCAAATCTTGGTCGTAAATTTGGACTGTCCCTTGGAACCTTAATTCTGGAGCAGCAGGTAGGTTATCAATGGTAAATGTTCGACGCACTACGTCTGATTCATCACCACTAACATTGACTAGTTTTATCGAGATTTTATGAGACCCATCGCCGACTTCATTTGAATTCCATGTAAATGACCAGTCCTGTGTGTAATTGTCTGTATCATCGAAGGTATGAACCTCTTCCCATTCGCCAGAGTCTACTCTGAACATCAAATTACTAGGCTCTACCCCTTGTCCTGTTCCAGTGAAAGTGACAGTATCAGACAAAACTGAACCTGAGGAAGGTGAACCGAATGAGACACTCATTCGCCCAATATATCCCCACCTGACGTCACTCGATACGAGATCGCCATCTCCCATTGCATTAGCCTCGATTACTACAATAGTCTCATCAAGATCGAACCATTCATCTTTGATTAGAACATCAAGATACCATGAATCGATATCGCCTCCTGCAGTGGTCCAATCCAGAAGGACTACTTCGTCGTCTTCCTCGTAATATTGGGTTATTCTAATGTCAACATCATCCCAAGGGCCGCTGTTAGCAATTACACTACCTGATATCCTTGTTATATCTCCAGCCACAAACCAAGTTCCATTGTTGAGACTTTCGATTTCTACTCCTTCGGCGGTGCTGTTATCAGGAGGGAGAACGACTCCACCTCCGCCACCGTTTAGAGGAGTACATGAACGCTCTAACGCCATATCGACAGCGCAAGAAGCATCGAGAAGTCCGAAGCCCCATTCGTTATTCCAACGTTCTGAAACGCTAGATTCTGAAGCGCCTCCCCTCTCCTCGCTTGAATTCCGAAGAATATCTTTGATTTCCACAGGTGTCAAATCCGGGTTGGCTTGGAGCATTAAAGCTACCACTCCAGAAACTAGTGGAGTAGCCATGGAAGTCCCATCTTTGGATTCGTAAGAATTGTCGGCTTCTGGCCTTGGAGTTCCGGGTAAGGATGTCCCCGTGGCCGCCGAAGCAGAATATATTCCACTACCATATGCGGTAATATCGGGCTTTAATTCGTCCCAATCATCATCGTCATTATCGGTGTCTCGTGGACCTGAGTTAGAGTAAGATGCCATGAAATCATCAGTTCTGTTAATTGTATCAGAGTTGTCTGCAGAACCAATTGTGATTGCTCCATCTGCACTACCCGGCGAAGCAATTCGTTGCTTACCGTCATTACCCGCTGCGACAATGCATGCAATACCGTGGTCATAGGTTGCGTTATTGACAAGGCGTGATTCTGCACCTGAACCGTTGTCTCCGGTATCATCTGGATTCAGAGGTGTACCGATTGAACCGAAGGACATCTGTCCAATGTCGATTCCTTTTGCACCATTACCCCAATCTGTATCTTTGTTGTTAATCATCCATTGAATTCCATTGAGGGAGTTTTGTGAATTAGTTCCACCACTATCGGTCAGAACTTTGACATCGACTAAGAAAGCACCAGGTGCGCCACCAACGTGAACAGCAGAAGAATCACCAGTCCCCAGTGCAATACCCGCAACGTGAGTTCCGTGCCCTTGGCCGTCGTCTGGGTCTTGTGAACCATCCGGGTTAGATGCTTGTGAAGTTGCATCATAGCCACCCACCCACTTCTGGTCATCATAGGAATTAGCATCCAAATCAGGTGCATCGTTTTGATCATCGAAGTCGTTTAGAGAACGATGTTCGTTGTCTACACCGCTATCCAATACGGCGATTACGACATTCTCACCTGTGTAACCTCTATCGTAAACAGTGCCTGAGTAAACATCAGATGGCAGGATTCTAGTTGCCGGGTTTGCACTCTCTAGATGCATATCCATGAGGTTCTGCATTTCGATTACGACTACAGATTCTAAAGCTAGAATTTCGACTAATGAACTGACTGGAACGTGATCGACTACAATTGAGTCGATTGAATCCATTACTTGGAACCATGAACCATCTGCTTCCCAACCATGGCTACGAAGAACTGCTACCAATTCATCGATTTCGTCCTGACCTGGATGCCAAGCGAAATCCACTACTATCGCCACAGTCTTGAGGCCATCAGCGCCGATTATTGCGGTTGAAGATACTGATTCTTGGCCCGCCATCACTTTTTCTAGACGATCATCCATCCCATTGAAATTAGAATCTGGCCCGTAAGAGAACCACCAACCGTAGTCTTCAGATGCCATTCTTTTTCCCCTTAATGGCATCCGGTCATCCGCTTCCACTACGGTTTCTTCAGTTGAAACCGGTTCAGCAGATGCAAGTGCTGACATGTCTGCGATGAGGAAAACCATAACCAAAAGTAGCGCTTTAACGTCTCTCATTGATTCCAACCCGCCCTACGGGCGGTTTGCATGACACATGAACCTTGGGTGAATCCGAGTCCCTACGGGACTCAGGGCCATGATACATGAGATGAGTCAGCAACACATCTGATTCTCATCTTTTTGAGGTGCAAACTACCGTCGCAAATTGGACAAGATGCTCTATCTGCGATTTCTTCTAACCAAGCTTGCCTAGTCTCTTTTTGATCGCCTTCCTCGTGAAGTCTTTTCACTAGGTCGTCGACGCCTTCAAAGGGGTTTTCTTGAGTGATTTCAGTAATCTCCACTTCGCCTTCCCATTCGATTCCTTTCTTCAAAAGAGGAAGAGTAGCATATGCGAGAATAAATCCGCCGAAATGAGCGATATGTGCAACGTGGCTAACTTCGGATAATCCATATACCTGCCAAGCCTTGAAAATCTCAAATCCAAAGTAGAATAATGCAATTAATTGAACCGGCCATTTCCGGATTAAAATCAGTGGGAAATACACCTCATCTTCAGGCCAACCGCAAAGGTATGCGCCAAGTATGCCAAACGCTGCACCAGAGGCCCCTAGTGCTGGGGTAAACGACCCACCATTTGCCAAGGTCCAAGCCAGTGAACCTCCAAATAAACCGATCATGTAAGAAATCAGCCATCTACCCCTGCCTAACCTCTCCTCCAATGGTATACCAACTAGCGCGATAATTATGATATTTCCAAGGACGTGAAGAGGGTCGTTCCAAGAGTGAACAAAACCACTGGTAATCAGTGTATGAAAGTGGCCGTTCTCAACCAAAGCAGGGACCATGAATACACGAATATACAACTCCCACCAATCGGAGGTATATTTCCCAAGAATGAATCCCCACATTAATTGGACAATATATCCAAAGAGAAGTGATAATGTCATGGCCATGGCAATCGATGCTTTATGGTACCAGGACCAGGCTAAAGGGCCGATGATCGCAACGATCCACAGGCCGAATAATACCTCCTCCATGTTAGGGCGGAGGAGGCGGCGGCTTGAAGCCCATGCGGTCGCTCGGAACTTCTAATGGGAATCATCGAACTGTCAAAGGTGACCGTCCGAAGAGGACGTTCCCAGGTACTAGATGGTTGGTCAGTTTCGATAGACAGCGGAGAAGTTGTATGCCTTTCTGGTGAGAATGGATGTGGTAAATCTACAGTCATTGAAACCGCTGCAGGGCTAGTTTCTATGGAGAAAGGCTCCAGCGAAATTTCTGGCCAACTAATTCGCGACTCTGAAGGTAGGCGAGGGCGTACTAAATTTGGGCTATGTTTGCAAGATGATTGTATAATGGGTGACGAATTAGTAGGTGAAAGAATTCTCGATGCCGCTGGGTGTGATTTTGATGTATCATCTCT
>JAACDL010000107.1 GCA_009936765.1 Methanobacteriota archaeon | reverse complement strand
GATCTCCAGTCATACCACAGCCACATATGGTAGTCCAGAAGCCCCCCCTTGATGAATGAATTGCTGGTGGTTCATCACAAATGTTGATATGTCTAATCCTTGACCTGTTCTTATGTTCTGCCCTGAGTGTGGTACTTTGGCATTCCCTACACCATCTGGTGTAATCAATTGCACCAATTACAAATGTGGCTATCAAGGCCCAGAACATGTGAAGGTAAAGGGAGTCGATGGTAAGGAAGTCGACCTGTCTAAAGCTAGTTCTTCAACCAAAGCCGAGACTCGTACTTACGAAGTTATCAAAGATTCAGACGAAATGAAGGGCGTACTAACTGTTGGAGATTACATGTGTCCAAAATGTGACTGCGTCGAAGTATATTCCTATCTTGAGCAAACTCGTGCGTCTGATGAACCGGAAACACGTATGCTAACATGCAAGGACTGTGGCAACGGTTGGAGAGAATACTGAGTGATTGAATATGCAAGTCCGAGTACTACTCGCTTGTTTGCTATTGCTCATACCAGGTTGCTTTTCAGAAGAAAGCCTTGATTTTAATGGCAAAGATCTTGATGAGATGAATGTCTATAAGTTCACACTAAGCGACCAAAACCAGTCTACATATTCTCTCGCTGACGATGACGGGAAAGTAGTAGTGTTAGCCTTCGTATACACCAGATGTGATGATGTATGTTTGCTAATTTCACAGAACTTAAAGGAAATAAAATCTCAACTTAGTAACGATGAATTGCAGCAAGTATCTTTCATCTCTGTAACAATCGATTGGAGGCATGACTCCCCAGAGGTTCTTCGAAACTGGTCCAGCGAGATGGGGTATGATTGGCCGCACCTAACCGATTGGAACTCAGATCAAATCAAAAACACATATTCTGAATATGATATAGTGCCGTATGATGAAGAAGAATACCAAGACATCCATCTGCAACCGGTTTACATCCTGGATTCTAATCTAAAGGGCCGAGTTGTTTGGAGTGAATACGACTGGCCAATTGACCTTTTCATGGAAGATCTACGCACCGTAATTGAGGTGAGTTGATATGAGATTCACGGCATTTTTCTTGGCTCTGGTAATCGTACTTCCTGGATGTATGTCTGATGATGAGGAAGAAGAAATCATATCCTACCATGGGCGTGATTTAGATGGAAGCAATACTTACAGATTTACTCTTGAAAGTGCAGACGGAGATTTATGGAGTCTTGATGATCAAAAAGGGAAGGTCGTAATCCTTGTATTCATGTTTACCCGATGTGATGAGACGTGCCCCGTAACTAGTCAGAATATCAAGACAATTCAAGATACTCTTACTGAGGATGAGTTAGAACAAATTAGCATAGTCTCTGTAACGGTAGATTGGAGAACCGATTCACCTTCTAAACTTCAGAATTGGACTGAAGATAGAGGGTATGATTGGCCTCATCTAACCGGTAGTGAAGAAGCTCTAAAGATGGTTTATGATACATATGGCGTTGGTCCATTTGAACAGGAAGACGATTCAGAGGAAGGCTACACTGTGGCTCATACTAGCCCTACTTACATCCTCGACAGAGCGCTAAAGGGAAGAGTGGTATGGAGTGATTATGATTTTCCAACAGATCTCTTTGTAGAGGATGTTAGAACAGTTCTCAAGCATTATTGATTATATCTGGCATGAAGGGCACCAGAATGTAGAGCGTCCGCCTTGGACTAATCTCTCTACTATTCCACCACACTCACATTCAGAACCCTCTTTGTCGTAGACCCTGAATTGGTGAGGGAAATATCCCAGAGTGCCATCAACACCAGCGAAATCTCTCAGTGTAGAGCCTCCGGCTTGTATTGCCTCTGCTAGAATAACTTTGATTTCATTCACTAGCACTTGACATTCTTTCTTTGTCACTTTATTCGCCTTACGTGTTGGAGATATGTGGCTTCTATTCAGAGCTTCACAAGCATAGATATTGCCAACTCCAACCACTACCTTTTGGTCAAGTATGCAGATTTTGATTGGGCTTTTTCTTCTTTGTAATTTCTCATATAGGTCTTCAGCAGTCCATTTCTCTAATGGCTCAGGCCCTAAATGGTCTAGTAATTTGTGAGATGTACCTGTGAATATATCCAGAACTCAGAATCTTCTAGGGTCGTTGTAGACCGACATGCTACCGTCATCGAGATGGATTACAACATGGTCATGTTTACCATCACATTCACTTGCATCGAGAGTCCATTTGCCACTCATTCCTAAATGCGATAGAAGAATATCATCATTGTCAAGATCGATTAAGAGATACTTGGCCCGCCTTCTGATATCGGTTATCTTTTGACCAGTCAAGCGTTTCTCTAGACCTTCAGGGAAAGGGAAACGCAAACCTTCACGACGTAACTCGACACCTTCTATTCGCTTGCCAATCCATGAACGAGACAATCCAGTACGGACAGTTTCGACCTCTGGGAGTTCAGGCATGGTGGGTGGTTTGGCTTGACATCAATAGTATTGATGTGTCAAAGTCCAGATAATTTGTATGCAGTCCATATTGCTAAACCAATCATTAAAACTCCAGTTATTTGATTTAGTAATCGTTGATTATTCTCAATTTTTGTCAGCATAGATGAGTTAGAAAGAATCAGAGCTACCAGTACATACCATACTGTATCAATCGTCATTCCCATGCCTGCAATTATCCATTTGGTGTCACTGGACATTGATGGGTCTAGAACGCTGGACAATACCGCTAGCATGAATACTGCAATCTTAGGGTTGAGGAATGCGATGAAAAAACCTTCAACAAAGCCTTCGCGCTTCCCTTCCGAATGTTCAATTTCTTTTTCTTCACTGCGGATAATTTCAATTCCTAAGTACAATAGAAATAATCCACCAAGGATTTGCATTATTGTGAATAAATTCGGGTTGTTCTCCATTATTGCAACTAATCCAAAGACAACAGATACCGCATAGAACCCAAAGCCAATACCATGACCTACTGCACAAGCAAGCCCCCTGCTACGTCCACCAATCATGGTGTTACGCAAAACTACTGCCAAAGATGGACCCGGGGATGTAGCACCGAGAATGAACATCACGGCAGCCGCTGAGATCGCAGTTATGTCCACGACTCTCGTAGAGTGCTAGTGTCCAAGACCTTTTGCTTGATTAGGCTAGGAAAGTGATTATATTTCCACCAAGCCTTCTCGTTGTTTCAATAGATGCTCTGTCAAATTGCGCTCTTACATCCACTTTGTCAAGGACCGTTACGGTTGCCTTGACTAGTGACTCTGCTGCAGTTGGACGTGTTTCCTTACCTTCGCTCGCCATGATAACCCATTATGCTTCTACACCTATGTACCTTTGTCTCGTTGCGTCAAATGCTGTATTGCGTTGCATTAGACGTAATCCAGTGATTAGATTCCGGAAGATGGAATTTCAATTTCCACTAGTCGGAATCATATCTTCATTTCACGGTAATTTAGGTCACGAATTAGTTAGAATTGGATTTCAGTATTCGTAGATTATACGGTGACTCCATAAGCGAGCGGCAGCCGCCTCGGAACATGTCCCGTGAACTCATCCGTGTAGAGGGTGTAGACCGTTCATTCGGGCCAGTCACTGTATTACAGGACATCAATATCATGGTCAGTGAAGGTGACCGCATTGGAATAGTAGGTCACAATGGTGCCGGAAAGACAACACTGCTCAACACCATTTCCGAGCAAAAGCAGGATGTAGGAGATATCGATTTCGCTTCAGGAATCCGTATTGCTTATCTTACACAGATAAGAGATATCGATGAAGATTCAACAATTGAAGAAGAATTATCTCGTAAAGGTAGACAATTCCAAGAGTTGGAAGAAGAGATTGCTGGGATTGAAGCACAGATGGTTGATCCTTCATTCTATGAAGGCAATTGGCAACCAGTAATGGAACGTTACTCTGAACTCCAAACTATGCTTGGAGCCTCAGGTGGTGGAAATGTTGCTAATATCGCTAAAGCAATTTTGGAAATGCTTGGACTAGACCAGCATCCAATGGAGATGAAAGTCAACAAATTGTCTGGCGGAGAGAAAGCAAAACTCGCTTTAGCACGCCAGTTAGTTGGTCTTGCAGGTGTAGATGTAATCTTCCTCGACGAGCCTACAAATCACTTGGATATTGAAACGACTGAATGGCTTGAGGAATTCATCAATGACTTCGTCGGCGCTCAGTTAATCGTGTCTCACGACAGATATTTCCTAGACCAAGTTTGCACTAGAATTGTAGAGGTCGACAATCTTCGTAACTGGAATTACAAAGGCAATTATTCAGAGTTCCTAAAACAGAAAATGAACTTCTTGGCAGCACTTGATGATAGAATCAAGAATGTAGAGAAGAAGATTTCACACACTCAAAACGCACTTCGCTCAATGAAATCGGCAAATAAGTTCGACAAGTCTATTTCAGCAAAACACAAGATGATAGAGAGGATGCAACAAGAACTGAAAGCACTTACTGCCCGTAAGCCAAAACAACGCAAAGGACTGCGTTTCAATTTGGAAGCGGCAGATAAGTCAAGCAACGATATTATCCAATTCTTGGGGGCTTCAAAGAAGTTCGATGGTCTAAAGCGTCCGATTTTGAATAATCAAGACCTTGAGATTTCTAAGGGTGATAGAATTGGAATTGTCGGCGGTAATGGGCAAGGAAAAACCACTCTTCTGAAAATGATAACAGGCGATGAAAAAATAGATTCAGGCTCGAGAGACTTGGCGCCAGGTGCGATTATTGGGTACTATCACCAAGATCACAGAACTCTGGACTTCAATCTAAACGCTGTGAAGCAAGTAGAACTCTTACGTCCAGACATGTCATATGGTGAAATTCGTGCAGCACTAGGCCGTTTCCAATTCGCTAAAGAGCAAGTTGATACGCCACTTGGCAAACTTTCTGGTGGCGAAAGGGCGCGTATTGCACTACTCAAGATTCTACTTGAAGAGAACAACCTTCTGCTTCTAGACGAGCCTACAAATCACTTGGACATGGATGCAAAAGAGACTCTCGAAGAAGCACTGTCTGACTATGACGGTGCTATCGTAACAGTAAGTCACGACAGATGGTTTTTGGACCAAGTAGTCAATCAAATCTGGGAATTGCAAGATGGAATCGTTACCAAGTATTACGGCAATTATACCGATTATATCAGGAAGAAGAAGGGTCTTCCTGCATTGGTTGACGGAGAAGAACCGG
>JAACDL010000106.1 GCA_009936765.1 Methanobacteriota archaeon | reverse complement strand
GACGGTTTGGATGAATTATCAGATATGATTCAACATTTGGATGAAAGAGTAACTTCTCGCAGGGCTAGGGCTAGGCAACAATTGTTGATGGCGCATGAGAACATTTTGATTCTAAATCCCGCTTTTGAGGCTATACTTGACCGCATGTCTGAAGAAGGGTTAGTGCTCGAGGAAGCACTGAGGCTTCTCAATGAGTGACCAAGTAGAGTTAACTGACCCTGTCGAACATTCCGTTGGAGGAATGTACGGACACCTGTTTAGACGTGGCTTCCATGTGGGGATGTCAATCATACCACTGGTCTTCTATGAATACGGCGAGAAATTATCCGATTTAGTATCACTATCTGAGATGCAATTAGTGTCAGTAATGATTCTAACTCTTGTATTTGCTGAAGCGGTCAGGCTAAAATTAGGAATAACAATTTTTGGTCAGCGTGATTATGAATCAAAACAAGTCAGTGCCTTAGCATGGGGTGCTTTTGCAGTTGGAATGACTTTCATGACACTTTCCGAGTACCCCGAATTAGTTTGGCCACTAATTCTTTCACTTTCATTAGGAGATCCATTTGTGGGAGAATTACGACGCAAAGGTTTGGATTCACGTCGAGTCTTTATCTTCGGTTCAATTTTTATCGCTTTAATTTGGGTGGGAACTTGGCATTTCGTAGAGACTCCGATTCTATTAG
This sequence comes from Methanobacteriota archaeon, assembly GCA_009936765.1. Lineage (GTDB taxonomy): Archaea > Thermoplasmatota > Poseidoniia > Poseidoniales > Poseidoniaceae > MGIIa-K1. Next base: position 5,417 of record JAACDL010000106.1, on the reverse strand, counting down.
CTGTACTAATGGGTCCACTTTGCGTTGCTGCAGAATGGCCAAGACTAAGATGGATTGATGATAATGCTACAATGCTGCTGATACCATTATCTGCTGCAATATTGCTAGTACCTTGGTTATGAGACCATTATGTTGAAATGGCTCTTTCCCCCGCCCTAGTATAGGTGAGACCCAATGAGTGACGAAGTTCCATCCCAAGACCCTGCTCAAAGCACTTATCTGATTACTTTCTTACTTTCTTTCGTAATCCTAATGATTACGATGTTCGCCTATCCATTATGGTGATGTGCGCCTGTTTAATACAAGGTGTCAAAAGTAACCTGATTAGGGATTCTTCTATGTGTGGCATCGGCGGAATGCTAGGTCAGCCTGACAGAGTCGTTCTGTCAAGGATGATTGAGCTGATGAAGCACCGTGGTCCCGATGGTCACGGCATCTTCGCAGATGACCAATGCGGTCTTGCACATTCCCGACTTGCCATTGTCGATGTAGCAGGTTCCCCTCAACCGATTTACGGGCCAGGCAAAGTTGGAATTGTTAATGGTGAGATATACAACCACTTGTCTTTGAAAAGTAAGAGTTATGGTTACACTACTAATGGTGATAGTGAAGTGATTTTGTCATTGCACAAAGGGAAAGCAAACGCTGGTGAACATGCGAAATGGATTTCGCAATTAGATGGAATGTTTGCATTTGCCATTTGGTCTGAGAACCAATTGATATTGGCAAGAGATCCAGTGGGGATTAAGCCACTGATGCGAACTTTAGTCGGAGATACTCTACTATTCGCTTCTGAAGCCAAGGCACTCAGAGCCCACGAGGATTATGTTCCAGCAATTGATAACCTTGCTATGAAAGTAAGAATTGCTTGGGAGTATCCTCTTGACGGAACTACACTGTTTGCAGACGTTCATCAAGTCAGACCAGGTACTGTCGAAGTATGGGAATTAGTGAATGGCTATCCTAAGATGACAAGTATCGCCCAATTTGAAACTCAAAAAATCGAGCCAGAAATTAGTTGGGATGACCCCGAAGGTTTGCTTGAATCATTCACCCTCAGCGTAAGTGATCGGTTGATGTCTGATGTTCCAGTTGGAATTGTACTTCCTGGGGGCTTGGATTCGAGTTTAGTATGCGCTGTTGCTTCAGAAGCAGCAGAAATAGCTCAACAACCGATTCCTGCTTGTTGGACTGTCGCGGAAAGTGAAGATAATCCAGATTGGCAAGCTGCTGAACTTGTGGCTTCCAGACTGGATTTGCAACACCACCAACACATTCTGGAATCAGATACTTTTCATTCTAAATTACCAGATTTAGCATGGCATGGTGAAGATTTGGATGTGACGGTATTATTCTTCCAGCCGTTATTTGAAAAGATGTCAGAATCTGTTACTGTTGGCTTATGTGGTCAAGGTGCAGACGAACTGCATGCGGGATATCCACGGTACCGTGAACTAAACAACCACTCGACTATGGTTAGGGAACGTCTGAATGAAATGGATGCTGAAGTAACTAATCTTGACAGTGATGGTTGGTGGAACGAAAACCACTCTCCCGAAATTCACACTAAATCATTACAGGATTTCCTACAATTTGAAATTGATAATGGGCAGTTATCAAATTTCCAGTTACGTTTGGTTGATAGGCACTCAATGGCTCATGGTCTAGAAGTTAGAGTTCCATTCCTTGGAAGTAGACACCGGAATGCTTCCCACAAATTGCCTATGGATTGGAGGCTGCCAGCTAATTTGGAAGAAAAAGCAGCACTGAGGGCTGCAGCGGATCTGACTAATCTTCCAAAAGAGATTGTTAGAAGGCCAAAACTACCTGCTGGTAGAGCAACTTCTCCGAGGATGATAGACTCTCTTTTGGATGAACTGAACCCTTTTGTTGAAGGGATTGCTAGGAAGAATAAAGATCTTGAAAGGACTTTGCTAAAACAACCTGAAATCGCAATTGGATTAGGTTTGTTTGAAGCGATGCACATCCTAGATGGTGGAAGGAATAAACGAGTTGGAGATGTATCTGATTTGTTACAAGAGGTGATTTAATGTCTACAGTTCATGATTTATCAGCACACTTAGAAGAGAACCGTGAATTGATTACGAACTGGATGTCTAAAAAACGTTCAGAAGTACCAATTCCAATTTATGGAAGTGTTGACATCCGAGACAGTGGTTGGAAAGTCGCAGTTGTCGATGCGAATCACTTTCCTGCAGGCTTCAATAATATCTCTGACCAAGATGTAGAAAGGTTATCCTCTTTACTCAAAGATCACATCCTGCGGCAAAACCCAGAATGTAAATGGGTTCACCTTTATCCCGAATCACATACTCGAAATCAAGGATATATCGAAAATGTTGCCACGATCAAGAGATTGATTGAGAATGGTGGATTTAGATGTACGGTTGGCTCTCCGGAATTAGATAGCCATGGATCACTTGATGGTATTACAGGACCATTAGTCTTGGACATGGTTGTAGTCGAAGATGAATCTCTTCTAATCGATGGGCAGAAGCCCGATTTGATAATGCTAAACAATGATTTGACAGAAGGAATGGTCGAGGGTTTGGGTGCACATCAAGTCTCACCTCCTCCACATATGGGTTGGCAAAGGCGCAGGAAATCTGAGCACTATGCTTGTCTGCAAGAGTATGTTGATGAGATTGCAGAAATTTTGAACATCGATTCATGGCATCTTTTGGCAGATTGGTTTGTTAGTGAGGGTAAATGCTTAGAGAAAGAAACATGCCGAAAAATTCTGGCCTCTGAAGTCGATGAGTTCCTAGCTAGAATCACTGTTAGATACGAATCATTAGGTATTGATCGAGAGCCAGTAGCATTCATCAAAAACGATAGTGGAACATATGGCTTGGGGATTATGGCAGTTAGGAGTGGGGATGAATTACTCACACTTTCAAATCGTAAATTCAAGAAATTAATGTATTCGAAAGGAGGAGTCGATGTCGAGAACTTCTTGATTCAAGAAGGTGTTCCAACCAACATTAAAACTCCTGATGGTGCTCCTGTTGAACCTGTTGTATATCTTGTGGATGGTGAAGCCGCTTCATGGTTTTACAGAATAAATCCAAAGAAAGGAGAAATGGAAAACCTCAATTCACCTTCTGCAAAGTTCCACCCTTACAGCGAGGTTGGAACTGCATATGGCGAGCATGCGCATGGCTGGCACGCCTTGATTGCAGAGTTGTCAATGCTTGCAATGGGTGCTGAGTCACTCAAACAGATGGTGAGTGCAGAATGAGGATTCATTGTTTGGGTGGTGGATTAGTCGGCTTGTTTGTGACTCGCAGGTTGGTTAAATCAGGTCTCGATGTTCACCTTTTCGACATTGTTGAAAGAAATACAGATGCTACATTCCATCTTGGAAATGCATTAATTGCAGAGCATAGTAATGCAGATTTGATTATCAATATGTTACCTGGTTCCCTAGGTAACAAAGCAACAGAACTTCTGAAAGGTACAGGCCAGAGGATCGTCGACCTATCATTCAGTGAATATACTCCTGACAATTTAGAAAATGTCACCAGTTCAATATTGTGGGATGTTGGAATCGCCCCGGGACTCTCCAATATGCTCGTTTCAATGGCAGTTCGTGAATATGGGGAACTGGATTCTGTTACCATCAAGGTGGGTGGTAATCCTAGTACCCCCGATTCTGATTGGTCATACATGGCCCCATTTTCGCCCCATGATGTAATCGCAGAATATACACGCCCTGCTAGGATAATTGCAAATGGTAAGATATCGGAAGTTCCTGCTATGACAGAACTTCATTCAATTGATGCTAATGGAAGGGGAATGGAGGCTTTCCTAACTGATGGTCTGCGTTCTCTTCTCGATACTCCTGCAAAGAGCATGGGGGAATACACAGTTCGCTGGCCAGGTCATATTCAGAAATATCAGCAATCTAATTTGAATCCTGACGAGTTAGTGGATGCGTGGAAGATGGACCCTTCAAAGGAAGAATTTACTTGGATGGAAATCCATATCATCTCTGGTAATAATGAAAAAAGATGGATAATAGAAGATAGTGGCATGGGCGGAGATTCTAGCATGGCTCGTACTACAGGTTTGGTTACAGCATGCTGTGCTTTGGAATGGATAAAGCAGCCAGATATGCTTGGTTCTGGAGTTCATGCACCAGAGCGGCTTTCTAATGCCGTCATTGAATCAATAATCGATGTAATGCGTTCTGAAGGCGTATCAATTGAATTACAATAAAGGGGATTTCCATGAAAAGAGTTGCAATTTATGCACTTACTATTGGTATTGGTCTATTTGTAAGTGCTGAATATGCGGAGTTACCAGTGAATATCTGGTGTATCGGGTTATTCCTTGCTCTATTCTACAAAGCAGAGCGTAAAGAACGAATTGAAATGCTGACAGTTTTGGCTTTTGCAACTCCAATGGAATTATTCTTCAGTGAAGTTTGGCTAATCTACGAGTATCAAAGAGGAATGATGCCTTTATTCGTTCCAGTTGGACATTGGTTTTTATTCGATGCAGGTAGAAGGATTTCTCAATATTTACCTGTCGAAAAAGCGTTGTTATCATTGGTTCCATTCATTCCATTCGTTATTTACGGAGTTTGGACTGGTGGAGATACTTCAGGGTTGATTCTGCTAATACTAGTTCTCGTATTCACCAAGTGGGGCCCGCAGCCTGCATTGTATGCAACTATGGCTTGGGCTGCGCTTTTGATGGAACTTTGGGGCACATATCTTACCAATTGGACATGGGCTAATGATGTGCCATGGACTGGATTAACAGCTTGGAACCCACCGCTATTAGTTGGCGCCTTCTACTGTTTAGGGGATTTGTTGGTGAACATATCGGTCGCTAGGTTTGAAGGTGAGCACCGCTTGGAGGCAACTGAATGACTTCCTCTGAGGACTTAGCCAAGCGTCGTGCAGCGGAGGCTGAACGAATTGCTATCTCTCTGGCTAGACAGAAGGGTGAGAAAAGGGCAATGATCAAAGGAGGTGAAGGAACAGTGGCTTGGGTCACTGAAAACCTCTGCATTGGATGCGACCAATGTACAATCGTTTGTGATGATGATGCGATTGAACTTTACTTCAAAGACATGGCTTCACCTTTACTAGAGGTTCCTAGTAATCGCAAAGCCAAGATTGTACGTGATGCTTGCACGGGGTGTAGACTCTGTGTGTTAGCATGTCCTACAGATGCGATTACAATGATTGACAGGTGATTGAATGAGTAAACAACCAGAACACGATGGAGCACAACGTTTCGGTGGAGAATTTGGGCCATCTAGAGGGGGAAATACGACCGGTGTCTCACTTTCTACTTTCAAAACATTAGTTTGGGTTTCAAACATTGGTGGTCTACTTCTTGTTGTCTTAGCTTTAGAGTTCTTGTTTGTAGAACAGAAGTTC
>JAACDL010000016.1 GCA_009936765.1 Methanobacteriota archaeon | reverse complement strand
TGATAACATGGTAGGCAGCGACGTGACTAGTAGGTCAAAAATCATCTCAAATCCCCGAAGGATTCCGGCTATGGCGCTTATGATGCCCTTGCTGTTGTCTGTTTTAGCTCCAGTTTCTCTGATTGCACCTGTTGATGCTCAAGACGTAGATACTGGAAAGACTCCTAGCGAGACATGGTCTTTTGAATATGCAAATCAGATATTCCCTTGGGGCGGGAATGATAAGTTACAATTTCGCGAATATCATGACTATGAATCAATGAATAATAGGATGAAACAATTAGAGGAACAGAATTTTGACATAATGAGCTATCATGAAGGATTAGTTGGTGGTGTAAATGCACGTGGCCAAGAAATGACATTAGACGATTATAGAGGATGGCATTACAAACATCCAACTCCTTGGATGAAGATTACAGGTGGTGGTGAAGAATTAAGCGGAGTCCGAGGTGGAGAATTCAATCCATTTGTCGGAGATGAGGGTAATTATGCCGATATTCCTGATGTAATGTTAGTTGGTAACCATCATGCAAGAGAATGGATGTCTTATGAAGTCCCCATGCTTTTCCTAGAAACAGTTGCATACTACTATAACATGGGTAGTGTGGATAATGACGGTGATGGAAAATTCGATGAAGATGGTTGGGATGGAATAGATAACGATGGAGATTGTCTTGCTCTAAACTCTAGTCTTCAAGACAGTAATGGTGATGGTAATCCTTGCGGGCCAGGCGACCTTGGAGTCGACGAAGACTTTTCTGAGGCATGGCTTACAGATTTAGTCAATACACGCGAAATATATCTAATTCCAATGTTGAATGTTGACGGTAATATTTACGACCGTGAGATATTCTGTCCTGCCCCAGCATGGGAGAGTTGCCCTAATGGCGGCTGGAGAAAGAATCTACGAAATAATGGCCCAGAACCTTTGCCTGATTTGACTCAAGAAGTAGACGAAGATTGTGATGGAGTAGATTTGAATCGAAATTATCAGTTTGAGTGGGGATGGCCTCTAGGGGCAACTATTCCCCTCGTTCCAGGAACTTGCACGCCCTCTGAAGATGAACGTGCTGGAATTTCAAATAATGACGTATACACGGGACCTTTTGATACAACTGACAACGATGGCGACGGCTTGATAAACGAAGACAATGTTGATGGCGAAGATGACGATAATGATGGTAGAGTCGATGAGGATTGGGCTGGAGGCAACTCGGAACCAGAACCCAGATTCATTCAGGACCTTACAGAGATGAACGATGACACCGGTGATGGTGCGAGTGAATTCAAAGCTACTTTGACATGGCATTCATATTCAGAACTAGTATTGTGGCCATGGGGGCATTGTACTGATTGTTCCACTACAGATGATGAATTTCTTGCTTATCATGGCGTTATGATGGGTGAGATGACGGACTATGCTCCAATGCAGTCTTCAGATTTATATCCAACAACAGGAGATTTCTGTGATTGGCATTATGGTGTACACAATTCCTACTGCTATACGATGGAGATTGGAACTGCATTCCACCAACACCCTGATGATATCGCTCATATCGCAGTAAGGAATCTAGGGGTCCCATTTTACATGATAGAAATGGCAGATGATCCAAGATATCGTGCTATTGTAGGAATTGAAAATACAACAGCCTCACAGTGGATCTCTCCTCCTGCAGAAGTATCAGTTCCTTCTAATGGAGATATTCCAATTGATTTTTGTTTAGATATTACTTTCCCTTATACTACAGACATGACGTATACTCATTTAATGTGGAGATTTGTAGAACCAAATCGTCAGCAAGATGATTTCGGGCCTACAGAATGGATAGAAGTACCTTGGGAAATGTCAGGTTTTGAAGCGCTGGGGTCCTCCTGTATTCTTCTAGACGGAAGTAATGGGACAGTACTTCAAGCACAAATTCCTGTGCCAGATAGTTCGGTTGGTAAAATACACTACAAAGCGATGCTTGGTACAACTAATGGTGCATTCCCATTTTCTTACCCAACGATGACTGAAGGCCCTAATTATTATGAGTTATCAATTCCTTATAGAGCCTCTTTTGGTTCTTCATTAATGGCTCTATTGATGTTTGCTTTGATAGCAACAATGGTCTGGGGAGGACTTGGTTACACTTTGAAAGAGATGTTTAACGATGATCGTGACGTACTAGGTTTACCAGCAGAGATGCGTACGAGGGATGTTTAATGCAAGCATCAGAAGAATCTAGTTCTGATGAGTTCAGTGGTAGATTAGGACTAATATTCGCTACAATCGGTGCGGCTATTGGTACTGGTAATATTTGGCGATTCCCAAGAATGGTTGGTGCAAATGGCGGAGGATCTTTCCTAGTACCTTGGTTAATTTTCCTATTCTTGTGGTCAGTTCCTCTAATTATTGCAGAATTTGCATTAGGTAAAAGAAGTCGTACTGGTACTGTTGGTACTTTCCGTATTTTTGCTGGTAACAAATTTGCTTGGATGGGTCTTTGGACAGCTTGGATTTCTACAGCGATTGGATTCTATTATGCCGTAGTTACTGGATGGTGTATAAACTACTTCCAGACAGCAATTCGTGGAGGACTAGGTTCAGAAGTTGATACAGTTCAAGTATGGAATGATTTCCTTCAAGATCCATTGCAAGTAGTTTTCTTCCAGACTATTGCTGTTATTATCACAATGGCAGCAATTTGGAAAGGCGCTAAGGCAATCGAAAAAGTCAATGTAACATTAATGGTGTCTCTTTTCATTCTTTTATTCGCGGCCCTATTTCTCTCATTTGTAATGGATTTAGATGACGGTACATTAGATGGATTTGTTTACATGTTTAGTATTCAGCCAGGCTACCTTAGTCAACCTGAGACATGGATCAATGGTCTATCACAATCTGCTTGGTCTTGTTCTGCAGGTATGGGTATGGCAATTACTTATTCT
>JAACDL010000105.1 GCA_009936765.1 Methanobacteriota archaeon | reverse complement strand
GCGCCGAGAGGGGGATTTGAACTCCCGCGTCCAAGGGACAGTGGATTTCGAATCCACCGCAATACCAGGCTATGCGATCTCGGCTTGTATCTCGCCCACCTGCAAGACCGTCATAAGAGTGATGTCACTGGGATGGTATGATGAAGGTCGCATTGAAAGGACATGGGCATGACCACTTAATTGAATTGGAAGCAGGTTCAACTGTCAAACAAGCCTTAGACCTAATAGGAATTCATCCTTCAACTGTAATTGTAAGTCATGAAGACGTGGTATTACCACACACAACTATTCTCAACTCTGATGTTTCGCTGGATTTGACAATTGTCAGTTCTGGCGGCTGATCACATGTAAATTGAGTCAGGAGATTCAGATAATTCTGAAATCATATCTTCTGCCTTTTCAGGATGCATTTCTTTCAACTTATCTGCTAACCTTTGTGTAGCATCAATTGGCACAGGCAGTGGAAGACTCCACCATCTCCTAACTGTCTCTAACAACAACTGAGCAGCCACTGGATCTGCAGAGTTGCCAACTGTTGTAGCAATAGTACACGATGTCTTTACATCCTTAACTGGGCCTAATGCGGTAATCAATGCAGCCATACCTATTACTCCTGCTGCAGGCTCATCTCTACGGACATCAACACCCATAGATTCCAGTTCAATCCTATAACTGGATGAACTGGTAATTGTGAATATGTCTTTTCTGTCAGCTTGCGCAGACATGCCTGCTAAGACCAATGCTTCTCCTCCTTCGAATAACTCTAGAACCGCTGTAGCCATCTCAAACTGACCCTCTGGAGTCATTGGTTGGGCATCTCCTGTTAGAGTGAATACATCTCTATCGTCAATTCTAACCCTCGAAAGAAGAATATGTGGTGGAACCAGTAATCCGTCATCATCTAGTTTAGCAAGAGGTGGCAATGCTGGATGTAAGATTCTAGCGACTGGTTCAGCATCTAATTCAGTATTGACCGCATCTATTGCCAACTTACCGACATCGCCAACCCCTGGCATGGCAACTAAAAGTAAGCTGCCTGCAGTTGAGGGCTGTGAAATCCAGTCGATGAGTGCACCCATGAAAGAAACAGCGCATTTTGACGCGGTATAATGATTGGCATCATTCTTCTTCGCCAGAGGCCAAAGTTGGGAGTGTGTTTGCCCACCCGTCTTCTTCAACTCCGTCCAACTTTCGTCTTAGATGAGCCCTCTTATCTTCAGGAGACCATTTCATCGGCGCTGCTGCTTGAGCAATGCCTCCACACTTTGGACAGGTAGTCGAAAGGCTGTGAGCACCACAATCCTTGCATTTCTGCATTTGTTGGCGAGCCATATCAATCCCTCTCTGCTTCTGCAGAACCACCAGCGTTTTGGATTATTTCTATGCAAGCAGTTGTTGCATTATCCCATGCTTCCTCTGCTGTCTTGAAATCAGGGGCTTTCAGGTCTATCCTGTAGGAAGGAGCGCCGTCGTAATGGCAAGTAACGATTAATTCGGATTCTTCATTCGAAATGTTTTCTGCAGCAATTAATGCCTCTTTGATTACATCAATGCCTTCTGCTTGATCTACATTTAATACAAATCTACCACGGATTACCACAGTATCTGGAATGATATTCTTGACTGCAATTTCGATGAATGCTGCAATCCAGTCACCTTCGAAACCGACTTCTTCTAATGATTCAGGAGACTTAGCTGCTTCTTCAAAGGCACCATAGAGCGTGGCATAGGATTCAGTTAACTCCATTTGAGTTTCTGCAAGTTCGTCCTCAGACCAACCAACCTGTTCTGCGAGAACTTTCAGAAGTTGCTTTGCTCTTTCTTCATTCTTCCACTGAGCGAGGCGATCTCTTTTCCTTTCTTCACTGACTGACTTAAGAGATAACTCAAGGGATTTGTTGTCTTTCCTAGTTCGTAGAACCTTACAGATAAGACGCTGCCCTGGACGAACAAAGGCTCGGATGTTCTTGACCCATCCGCTTGCGATTTCTCCGATGAAAATGAATCCTTCAATTCCATCATACTCGTCAATATCGACATATGCGCCGATCTGTTTTACTTCACGAACAACAGCAACGACTAGTTCGCCTTCAGAAGGTCCGCCTTCGATGAGATTTTTTGCCATGGAGGTCTAAGCCTCCATTCACTCAAGTGACTCTACGACATTACAGCCGACCAACTGAGCTTTACCGCCAGCAGGATTAGTTAGAGTAGCACCACAGACTGCACATGAGATTGCAGTAGTAGCACGGGAAAAGATAATGCTCTCATTGGAGCAGTCACGGCATGAAACTTTTAGGAAATTTGCAGTCATATTATTCACCTCAGTTGTCAACAAGTTCGAACTTCTTAGCACGCTGGCACGGAGCGTAGTGTGCTTTTCCAGTTTCAGTACAACGGAATAGGATGTTTACTCTCTTAGTTGGTTTTTCACGACCATCTGGCTTTGGACGTGGGAAACCACGGTATCCAGCCATAACACGGCGGAAACGTCTCTGACCCCACTTTAATTCGCTAGCGCGCTTCTTCTTTACGCGCTCTACGGTATGCATGGTGTGCTTACCAGCACTCGGGCTGTAACGCTTAACCTGTCGTGGCATCTTTACCATAGTCTCACCTTGAGCATTCGGCCCACAAGCGTCCTCTATTTAGTGGTGACGGAATGGAGAAAAACCCGAATCAGCCCACTGAAGGCAAGATTACCGGTGATGTTCATAAATCGCGGGGTCGCCGTCACCGCCATGGATTCTATGGTAGAGGCGGCCATTTGGTTTTGGATTCCTCTAATTTTGGTCCCAATTGGCATTTGGCTGGCAGTTAGTGGCAAGGCAAAAAACCTAGGCAAAATACTGTCTGTCACTGGATTTATACTCGTTCTGATTTCTTCTTGGACAGTACCATCTTCTGATTCTACTGCTGCCGGACACCTATTACTATCAATCATGGCTCCTTCTTTACTACTAGCATATGGTATACACGGCATGATATTTGGAGGAAATGTCCCTGTTGGCAAATTGGACAATACTGCAAGATGGAGTGGGGCACTAGCAGTAATCATATCTATCGTAATATTCTGCCTAATGCACTGGTACAGTTTAACTCCCCTATGGAGAAATGGAGAAGTCAACCCCTATTGGATAGTGTTTTGGCCAACATTCCTATTATTTTCTACCTCACTATGTTCAGTAGCGTCCTTCGCACTGATCACATTCGGCGACGACAGATTTAGTGAATCAATCAAATTAGCAAGTCTCTCTGTAGTAATGACAGGAGTGGCTTTGGCTGCAATCGTTTTCGATGGATACCTCACTACTGCTGAAGAGTTCAGAGACTACCTATGGCTTGCTGCTGCAGACATAATCGGCACTGTAGTAGGGATAATGATGGCTATTGGCGCATTTGCAATAGTAATTTGGACTTATGAAAAGTCATTACCTCCTCCAAAAAACTCTCTGCCGCCGAGCGATGAAGAGATCAAACATGTCGTTGAATTAGCCGCATCACACATAGGAGGGGAAGAAGAATGAGCAAACCTAATGCATCTTGGAAGATACTTGGATTAGCTGCTATTTTGCCAATACTAGTATTGGTGGCCATAGATATATCACTAGGTGACGACATTCACCCAGAGTCATTCAAGAGATTTGGAAACGCAGTTCTAACATCTTATGTATTGATGGGGATTGTTTTGATGGGTAACTTGTTCTTTTATGCAGATTCAAGACACAGGCCATTAGCACCATTTGTAGGAATGATGTCTGCCGTCGGTGTTGGAATATTAATCTCTTGGTCTTTGGTCTCATTTGACGATTTATTACTAGAAGCAAATAGTGGAATGAGAGCACAGATGCTTTCCAATATTGTGCGCCTATTAGTTAGCGGTACGGCGATGCTGCTGGCTAGCATACTAGCACTTGGGATGACTTTCGCAACGATTACAGGCCGGAAAAGACGCGTACTATTTGATGAAGAAGAATAATTTCTCTCTCCGTCGGTTTGATAAAGGG
>JAACDL010000015.1 GCA_009936765.1 Methanobacteriota archaeon | reverse complement strand
TTAGCACTCGGAATCGGCGGACTTTTATCCGGAATGATGGCTATATCTTTGGTAGAATTCCAAAGAAGAAAGGGAGGAGAGGAATTACAGAGTGTTCACGACTATATGTTGGGAGTCTCTTTCTTCTTCTTGGCAGTAGGAACGTTATGGGGAACTCGATGGATGATTGGTTTCTTAGCTGATGATTTTAGCGTGGATTGGCTAATTGCAGACGGTAATCCAGGGGATGCAGATTGGTCCCCCTCTGCTAATGCAATCTACATTCAAATGGCTGCAACTTTGCTTCTAGCATTGGGCCAGTCAGCCTATCTTTCTAGGTTGAAAGGCGTTACTACCTTCGGTTGGTCGGTAACAACGTTCACCCCTCTTGTAATCGCTTTAATCGGATCAAGCATCTGGATGGAATGGTCTGACAACATCGTTTCTTGGGAATGGGGTATCTCCATGATTGCACTTGCATCTCTTTCAATGTGGCTATCTCTCAGAGCAAATAGTGGAATCATATTCTCGGTTGTGGCAGTAACCTCTGGATTGCTGCCGTTGCTTTACGAGTACAATAATGAAGATGTGGGCTCGGGAGGAGCTATTTCTTTGATGGTATTCATCATTGCAGTACAAGGAATTCTAGCAGCAGATAGAAGGCTAAGGCAGGACCTGATGCAGTGGACATCCGCCTTCTTAGTTGGAGAAGTAATACTTGCAATCATTATTGCACGTGATGCAGACTTTGAATTGATTCTCGGTCCACTCAGACAATTCGATTTACCCGCACCTTTAGATGAATATCTAACATTACAAGTAGGCCTATGGTTGGCCGTATTAGTTGCATATTTCCCTGCAACTTTGAAACGCAGAATACCATACATGCCAATAGGTTTGGCTGCTTCTTTGTTCCTAATCACTCCAACTGCTGGAATGATTCCTTGGATAATCACTCTAATTATGCTCCCATATCTACTGGTAGTATCCAAGGTAACAAGGAATTGGGTTGCGAATGCTACTATGATAGCAACTGGATTCTCTTTCTTCGTTCAATCACACTGGATGGGAGGATTCGAGCCATGGTGGTTAGAAGCAACTATCCTGATATGTGTTCTTGCAAGTGGCGAAGTTGGAAGACAGAAAGGTCATCTTTCAGATTGGGCGCATTTCGTAACACTTGGATTATTGGTAATTTCAGAGTCTGTACTGTTCGGTGACGACCCATATGTTCCTTGGGCAATATTCCTCTATGCTGTAATTTCCTCTTACATGATGATGATTAAAGCAGAAAGTTCAGATGATGAGAAAGTTGCATTTGAAGCATCTGCAGCAACTGCTGGTTCGATGATTATAGCAGTCATTCTATCACTATTCGGTAGATTAGACGTACCTCTTCCCACAAGTGTCTCTGAGAACCTGCAAGGATTCAATATCACTTTAGCAGTAGTTGGGTTAATCGTTTATGCATCAATGCGGAAATTCAAGTCGGTTGAATTAGACTTAGGAGTAATGCTAACATGGGCAGAAAGAAAGAGAAAGAATTTGATGCCTGTATTTGACACAGAAAGCAATTCATGGGTAGTTCCTGAAACAGACTCTCTAGCAGTAGATACAAGTTGGGGGCCACTTGGTCGTATGAGTTTAATTGGCCCAATGATTTTGTTTACTGTAGCACTAACAGCTGTTGGTGCAACAAATCTAGCACAAAACATACTGTGGACAATTATGATGATTATTCCTATTGGAGTAATCGTATGGGAAGTTATCGATGAGGATGAGGCTTCTTCAACAGGTAGAATGATTGCAACTCTGACAATGATAGCAGTAGCTGCACCTATGGCTTACAGTTTGAACGCAGCAAGATCAGAACTTCGAGAAATTATTCTATCGACTATAATTTTCGACATACTGCTGTTGGCAGGACCTATTGGAATTTCGGTTATGCTAGACAGAAAGGGGCTTAATGAAGAGTCTTTGAATCGTACTGCAGATATTGCGACACTTGGAGGGCTACTCCTACTAGGTTTGTTTGACACGAGCGGTGGAATACTATTCTTGACGATGTACCTGCTAGTATTTACTCGTGCATTAAAGCATAGACTGAACATCATTCTATGCATAGCACCATTGGCGATTATATTATTCGGTGACGGGAACCGATTTGTTTCTGATGGAGCTGTAATTGCTGAACTATTATCATGGATTGATATCACATCATACGATCCAACTGAACTCACAATTCTGGATATCAGCAGATTCTCATTCATTCTAATGGCACTAACCAATGTAATTATCCTTGCAAAGGGCGTCATGGATAGACAGTATGGAATTAAAGAAGGCGATTTAGAAGCACCAATGACAGTCCCTGGATTCTGGCTTACAATCGGCATGTTTGGCGTACTCCCTGAAGCAAGTTGGTTACTGCTTACAATGACGCTTCTTCTAGCAATATACGCATGGTTAACTGGAAGAATGGAGTTCATGCCATGGGTGGCACCTCTAGCATTGTTCTCTTTCTTCATCGGATTTGCTAATGATTCCAATTTCAATAACTTCGACGGAATTGATTACATCACACATAGTCTACTCGGCACGGGTATTCTAACACTAATATTGAATCAAGCTAGTTCTAAGGGAATATTATACAAATGGGCAGATGAGGCTTATGATGATCCAAATGGAGTTGCCAATGTATTCAATCTAGGCTCTATACAGAGCAGAGAACATTTGACTACTGTTATGCGAATTTGGACAATAGTTTGCTTGACCTTATCTTGGACGGCATTCAAGGGAATAGGAACAATGATTGGAGCCGCATGGGCGACATATGATGCACTCATCAATGGTCAGAAATATTCGATTCTAGCAATGCCACTATTGCATGCATTTGCAATATGGAATCTACTAGACCAGATGAACCAAAGTTCTGATGCAATTGATTTCATCGTTGGCGCTGTATTGTTGATTAATGGAATTGCATTTACAGTTATTGCATCTAAAACCGAGATTGCATGGAATTGGAAGATATTCGAATGGGATGACACCATCGAATACTATGGATGGGTTGACAGAGTTGGCCAACTAGGTATTGCATACTTCCTAATCGGTATTGTTTGGGCCATTGGAGAAGGTACTGGCGGAATCATGTTGTGGACGATTTGTGCAGTATTCCTTTCAGGTGTTGCAGTACAAGGATTCAGAGACGAAACTGAAACTCCTTGGAGAAGAGGTATTGGGTCTATGGGTTCGATCTTTGCATTGTTCATGCTCTCACTAGAATTTGAAACTGACATCTACACCTACATTACGTGGATGTTCTTGGGAGTCGTAGCACTAGGATTCGGATTTGCATACATATCTCGAATGGGTGAAGTTTCGAACCTGTATGCAGATGATTATATCGCTGCAAAAGAGATGATTGAAGGTGGAAACAAGTAAATTCCTGAAGCAATCCCTGAACCAATTTTATCTGAAAGCCGAGACGTCGAAGAAAGCGTCGACGAACAGATTGTGGATGAAAAGGATGAGTTTGATGACCTCGAGTCTATGATGGATGAAGATGAATTAGAAACGGAAGAAGAGATTGTTCCAGAACAAGTACCCGCTCCTCCTGTGGAACATTTCAACTATGATTTAGAATTAGATCCATCTGTATTAGGTGCAATACAAGACTCATTGTCAAAAACTCCTCATGAAGGATTTAAGCCAATAGTTTCGATTGCTAAGAATGGTAATCTAAAGATTGACTTCGTGCCAATTTGATTACTCTTCTTCGGCAGGGTATGCGCCCCAATAGGCTTCACGAGCTGCTTGATTAGCAGCCATGCATGAGTTGACATCGCTGCTCCTAGAAGGTAGAGTCGATGACCCATTTAGATGCTCAATGATTGGTTCCACATTAGACCAATTTAGCACACCCCATCCTACTTGAGTACACGGCAGAACTGGGCTTATTGGAGTAGTACCACCTGTTGGGTCCCAAGTAGATGAAGAAGGATACCAGCCTGATAGATTCAATGCATTACGGATATCAGAGTTTGAAATCTGAACATCACCATCTACTAGGAATCCATCTCTACCGCCAGACTCAGAATCATTGAACTCTGCTCTAAGGTTTGTCATAATATGACCTAGGAAACCTGCAGTTCTTGGAGTAGCGAAAGACGTCCCAGAGGTTTCATGGTATCCATCTATGTCTTGGTGGTTAGGTAATACTTGAGTCCAATCTGATGCCATGTCTGGGTAAGAACCGGACATTGTCTCTTTTTGATCATCATCTCCCTCTGCATATCCTGATACACCTATTGACCATGGAGGGCCTGCTGTAGCGTCTTGAACTGCTGGTGATGGAGAATTGTCTGCTGCACCAGTGTGAATCTTGTGATTGTCAACAACAGCGATCTTAGTCGCATCCTCAATTCCAGGAACTGGAACAGAACCCGGCGCTCCGAAAGAAGTAGTAATCACATCTACCATTGGGTGTGTGCCTGCAGTAGTAACTGCATTCTCACTAAACCCTTCAACGAAGAAAATAATTGCATCCGGGTCTGCATCTAATACAGCACCAGTTACAGCAGTACCGTGACCATCATTTGGGTCATCAAGAATCATTGTAGGAGTGCCACCATCCGGTGATTGAGCAAAGATTCTAGTTCCTGGGAAGTAGACTATGTCGCTTGCGGTGATAATATCCCAACATGATTCTCTATCAGCATCTACGCGTTCTTGGTAAGAGCCCTCTTGGGTCAAGTTGCATATTATTGTTGTAAGCATGGCTTCAATAAACCAATCAGGAAGAATTTCATCGGTCTGGAAATGATCATGATAAGGGTTGATTCCTGTATCGATTGGAGCAATTACAGTGTAAGGTCGAAAGCCATCATTAGATTCGGAAGGATCTTCGGAAATGTCCCCCTCTTCATCAGCAAAACACCCCGCAAGGCTAGCACTGACCATGAGAAGTGCCAGTAATATTGGGCGCTGCATGGCATGGGGGTGTTAGCACTCATTGAATAATCATCCGCCATTTTGAAACACTGGGTTCGTTTAGGAGATTTATGGCGGGAGAAATGGTTTGGATCGATTTAGAGATGACTGGACTCGATTTAGATAATGAATCTATAATCGAAATTGCAACTATCATAACAGATGCCGAATTGAAAATAATAGCCGAAGGCCCAAACCTAGCAATTACCGTCAGTGAAGAGTTATTGGCCGGCATGGACGAATGGAATACAACTCATCATCATGCTTCAGGATTGGTAGATAGGATTCGGACTGAAGGAGTAAGTTTAGAGGAAGCAACTAAGCAAACATGCGCCTTCATAAGCGCAAATATAGAAATTGGAAAGGCTCCATTATGTGGAAATTCAATTCATAATGATAGAACTTTTTTGGCTAAAGAAATGCCCGAAGTTCTCGAACTTCTCCACTATCGAATAATCGATGTTTCAACCATTAAGGAACTTACAAACCGCTGGTATCCTAACAATTCAAGATATAACAAAAAAGAAGCACATCGTGCTCTTGACGATATTATTGAATCTGTTGAAGAATTAAGACATTACAGAGAAACTGTGTTCAAACATTGACGCCCTTGTGAGAAGCTAATATTTCCGCCAGCACTGCTATTGCTATTTCTTCAGGACTTTCAGCTCCAATATCTAATCCGATTGGACAATTTACTTGATCGAGTTGTTCTTGAGAGATTCCTGCATCAAGGGCTACTTTTGTGAAAGCATTCCATTTTGATTTTGAACCTATTACTCCTAAGCGGCCGCCAAATCCAGCAAACATGAGACCAAGTAGCCTTTCTTCATCTTCTTTCCAGTCATGCCCTAGTAACAAAATATCACTGAATCTGGAAAGAGAATCACTATTTTCATTCATCAAGAAATCTTTCGGACATGAATGGTGGGTTTCTGTTGCTCCTTCTAGAACTGAATATTCTGCTCTAGAGTCCTGGACTGAATATTTCCAATCTAGAGGCTGGCATGCTTCAGCAATTGCTTTGGCACAATGTCCACCACCCATTAGCAAGATATGCGGCATCGGAATCAGAACCTCCAAAGCGACCGTTACACGGCCGCCACATAAACTGTCTAGAGGCGTTACTTCATAGCCCTTAGCCCCTTTATTCAAACCATAAGTGATGACATCACCGGACGGTTTTATTGATGCTACAAGCATTTCTTTCAACTTTGAAATGACTTTCATTTCTAGTCCGGCACCACCTACTGTTCCATGTACAGAAGATTCTGTTAGAGCAAGTCTTGCACCTTCTTTACCAGGTACTGACCCTGATGTGGAAACTACGCTAGCAATAGCAACTTTGCGGTTTTTGGATAGCTCATCAAGAGCCCAATGCAAAGTCCGAGCGGTCAAATCAACGCCTCCAAATCGGCGGGTGTGTCGATGTTCATATGTTCGCCGGGTGCATTAATCCGTTCTATTGAGAGATGATCTCTGAGTGATACATCTCTTGGGAATGAAAGTACTTTATCAACTTCGCAAAGTAATAATGGATGCCCGCTTGGCATTGGAGAAGTATTAGAATTACAATCTAGCAATGCTGAAATTGTTTCTTTATTCCAGCCACATCTGTCTACAGGGGCAATCAAAACTCTTCGAGGAGTTCTACCTATCTCGCTGATTAATGAAATCAAACCTACTTGCAGCGTACCGGTACGGCCTTCCTCTGGCTTAGGGTTGACGACAATTATTGTGTCATTACAGGACATCATTACATCGATTTGTAATTCGTTTCTTGTCACTACTATTATTGGAGAACAACCACTTTCCCTTAACAATCTAACAGACCTTCCAACCAATGTTTCCCCATTCCATTCAACCAGCGCTTTGGGTTGACCCAATCTGGATGATTTACCAGCTGCTAGAACAATGGCGGGAACGCCTTTGGCCATTCTATCACAAATCCTTGGTAATTTCACGTCCAATAATCATTCTCTGGACCTGACTGCTTCCTTCATAGATCTGCATTACCTTTGCACCACGCATCAATCGTGCCACAGGGTATTCTTCAGAGTACCCGTAGCCTCCAAACACTTGTACTGCATCAGTAGATACTTCCATTGCTGTATCAGCTGCAAATCTCTTTGCGTGAGCCGCTGATTCTGTATTACTAATTCCTGCATCTGAATCCGCAGCAGACTTCCAAGTCAACATTCTTGATGCCTCGATTTTAGTTTTCATGTCCGCTAACATGAATTGAATTGCTTGATGGCGATGAAGAGGCTTGCCGAAAGTTTGGCGTTCACCAGAATATTGCAATGCGTGCTCATATGCAGCACGGGAAAGACCAGTTGCGTGAGCAGCGATATTTGGTCGGCTCATATCGAAAGCCTTCATTGCATTCATCCACCCTCCTGATTCAGAACCACCGCACAAATTCCCAGCAGGAACACGCATATCATCGAAAGTGATTGATCTTGTATCGGAGCAGCGTTGCCCCATATTATTCTCCTTCTTGCCCAAAGAAAGACCAGGGGAGTTAGAATCTACGATGAAACCAGACATTCCTTTGTATCCAGCATTAGGGTCTGTTTTTGCTAAAACGAAGAACCAATCTGCTTTACCTGCACCTGTAATCCACATCTTTGAACCATTAATGATGTAATCATCACCATCTCTAACAGCCACTGTCTTACAAGCAGCTACATCAGAACCAGCACCTGGTTCTGTGACAGCATAAGACGCTAGAGCACCATCTTCAGCGACCATTCGTAGATACTTGTCTTTCTGTTCATGTGTTGCGCCAGTGATTAGTGGAGCGCAGGCTAGGCTAGTAGCATATGCTGCTGTTGCAAATCCGGGGTCACCCCAAGCTAGTTCTTCATTCACCAGAACTTCTTCCATAGAACCTAGACCTGGCCCGCCATAATCTTCAGAAATATGCAGGTTCAGTAATCCCATCTCATGGGCAGCATTGATGACGTCCTTCGGATATTCGGAATTAAGGTCCCAGTGCTCTGCATTTGGACGAATCTCGTCCACTGCAAACTCATGAGCGAGTTCACGAAGCATTTCTTGCATCTCATCCAATTGGAAGTTGACCATGTCAAGCCCAGAAGGCCATGCAGCATAAGCAGTACTATGCCAATCAAATAGTTAGATATCCTTGGCGTTGTAATTCTATCAATATTAGGAATAGCAGATAGAATCCTATCAGAATACTTCCCTCTAAACGGCTGAAGCGGAATCCAGTCCACATCATCAGCAAACAGACTGAAACTCCAATCAATGTCATTGGAATGATTAGATACATTGTTAGATCATATGATTGCTCTGTTAATGAGATTGGAGAAATCAATGCTGCGATTCCAATCGAAAGAAGCGGGTCAGTGATATTTGAGCCAATTAGAGTACCAATTGCCACACCTTGGCTCTTCCTTACTGCGACCATAGCTACTGTTAATTCGGGCAAGGATGTTCCTAGACCGGACATTGTCGATCCAACAATTGCATGTGGCACATCGAGTTTGTACGCAATTTCACACGCATGCTTTACCAACTCATTGGCAGAGTATACGGCCATTGCAAGCCCTATTACCACCATTACGAAATAAGCAGTGCCTGTCCAACTGAATTCAGTGGTTGATTTTATTTCATCAACCATTTCTAATTCATCATCACGTATTTTATCGGTATCTGAAAGTAGCCATACGATGTAAAGAGCGTAAATTGAACACAATATTGCCCCTTCGATTCTAGATAATTCGTTACCTTCCCATAGTAAAGCGGTTAGAATGATAATTGAAAACAACATCAGTAAGCCGTCTCTTCTAAGCCATGCAGGTCGAATGTCTAAAGGCTTGAAAGCCACAACAATTCCAAGAACAAGGGTAATCTGCACCAGGACTGAACCATAGATGTTGCCTACTGCTAAGTCCATGAGTGCTGGGTCATTACCAGATGATGCAGAGGCTGTTGCCGTAACAAGAATCTCTGGTAATGAGGTACCAATACTTACGATTGTCAATCCAATTACAACTTCGGCCATCCCTGCTCTTCTAGCAAGGCCTTTGGCTCCTTCAACAAAGAAATCGGCAGATGTAATCAGTAAAGCCAATGCTAGAATGATTAGAAGAACAAGAATCCACATGTGAGTCCAGTCATTTTCGGAAGTAATGCCGCTAAGCAATGCTAAGGTTACGAATAAAGCAAATGAGATTAGAAGAGCATTCCATTGCAGAAGAGCGCCAATTCCTTGCTCCTTTACTGGCTCCCCCATGTCTCTTGACAGAGACCACTCCTCTTTCATTATTACCTTGGTAAATATACACAACAATCATCAGACTAAAGTGAGTCGCAAACTTGTGTGGAACCGATACTTCGCTGAGTTCAGTGGTACTTTCCTGATGGTACTGCTAGGCTGTGGGTCTGTGGCCTTAGGCTGGAGCCCTCTAGCCATTAGTATCACTTTTGGCCTGTCTGTATTTACAGCTATTATGATCTTCCAACCAATTTCTGGAGCGCACATAAACCCTGCTGTATCTATCGCATTTGCTGCAAAAGGAGAACTGGAAACAGAAGCATTACCGGGTTACATAATTGCTCAATGCCTTGGTGCTTTTTTTGCTGCAATAATAGTAGTTGATGGCGCTACAACTCCAAATGTTTCAATCGCAAATACTTGGATTATTGAAATTGCGATTACATTTCTCCTGATGTATTCAATACATGTTCTTGTAAGAAGAGAGGTTAGTTTGTTCAAATTAGCATTTGGAGTAGGATTGATGGTGTCTGTTTTGTCCTTCTGCTTTGGAGGGCTCACAGGAGCTAGCATGAACCCAGCAAGAACATTCGGGCCAAATATCGCAACTGAAAGTGGACATCTAATTCTTTATTCAATAGCAACCGTAATCGGAGCAGTTCTATCTAACTTCATCCCTGAGCCACTTGACGAAGAGCCTTGATAACGTGCTCTAAGTCAGGAACAGTATGATTCTCCAACGGAGGAGCAAACGGCACAGGCGTATCTAGAGCCCCGATTACAAGTGGTGCTGATTCAAGAGCATAGAATGATTCTTCTAATATCCTAGATTGCATCGAATGACCAATTCCTCCAAACCATTGCCCTTCCTGCAATATTACAAGTCTGCCAGTTCTAGTAACACTAGAAACACAAGTATCTGCATCAAAAGGAATCAAAGTTCTAACATCAATAATCTCAACTTCGATATCTTCCTTAGATAATTCGTCAGCGGCCATCTTCGCAATGTGTAACATTGCACCCCATGTAACCAATGTTAGATCTCTTCCGCCTCTAACTACTCCAGCCTTTCCAATTTTGAGTCTCTTGCCTTCTGCAATTGCGTTTTTCACAGGCTCTGTGTCTACTTTTTGGTTGATATTTTGTCCCCAACCTGTCATACCGCCACGTAATCCATACAGACCTATGTGTTCCAAGAATAGAACTGGGTCATCTAACTCCGCGGCCTCTCTTAGCAAATCGTAAGCGTCTTGTGGAGTACCTGGAGCCAATACTACCAAACCTGGGTCGTTTGCGTACCAGGATTCTATCATGTTTGCATGGAACGGTCCACTACGGGTTCTCGCACCAAGTGGAATTCTAACAGTAAGAGGCACCTTAGCGCCCCAGCGCCATCTAAGCATGGCAGCATTGTTCAACAATGCATTGTGAGCAAGAGCGGCAAAACCACCGAATTGTATCTCTGCCATTGGCCTCAATCCAGAGAGAGCAGCGCCCGTTGCTGAATGAATTATCACTGCTTCACACAAAGGCATGTCGAGTAACTTATCTTGGTGTCCATTGGCTTTCAATGGTATATTCATCCCGAATGCACCAGCGACTTCCATATCTTCACCCATGAAGATTGTTGAATCGCCATAGTGTTCCGCAATATCACACATCGCTTGCTGGATTGCGCGTGAATAAGTCCAACCACCGCTCTCTGCATACTCTAGTAAGCATTCACCCACTTCCAGTACTGCTGGTGACTCTTTGAGAATTGAAGCACCATTTAACCTAGACAAATGGTCTTCATGTGTATCTGCATCATGTAATGATGTAATGCCTTTTGTAACTGTTTCTGGATTAGCCCAGCCCATCTGTTCAACATGTTCTCTTGCTGAATCTAAAAGATCATTCTCTTCAGCTTCCATAACTGATATTTCTTCTTCTGTTATTCCAAGAGATAGTAGAAGAGAACGATGAGTCGGTAGCGGGTCTTTCGCTTCCCAGTAAGATAGTAAATCACGGTCTACGTATCCAGGAGGTGTTCCCGATTGAGCTCCTAAGTAAAGGTCGTCATGGTGGTGTGCATGTCCACATCCACGCATTGTTTCCACATGGATCAAGGTAGGCCCGCCTCCATTCAGAGCAAACTCTCTAGCACACGCTACTGAAGCATGCCAAGATGCTGGGTCTGAACCATCTATTGTCCAAGATGGCATTCCCATTGCAACGGCTTTGTCAGCCCACAACTCAACATTGGATTGGTTTACAGGAGGGGTATCCAGAGCGATTTGATTATTCTGAAGGATATACGATATTGGTAGACCTCTAGTCGCCGCTAAGTTGACTGCTTCCCACCATTCTCCCGATGATGAAGAGCCTTCGCCGATACATGCTAGATGGAAACGGCCATCTTCTTTCTTCCATGAAGAAAGCGCCATGCCAGTCATTGTTACAGTAGCTATTGGGAGGGGAGCTGTTGGCGGTAGTACTCCTCTATGGAAGCAACCTACGTGCAAATCTCTTCCACCTGCACCTTCGATTCCACCGTTCATTACTGCATCGACCTTACCCATTTGAGCGGTCATAATGTCAGCAGGTGTGTCACCCATAGCCATACAGAGACCAATATCTCTAATCATTGGAGCAACATAATCTCCACCATAATCTGACCCTGGAGGGTTTTCTGTTTCTCTTTTGAGAGCAGTTGCCGCTGCAACGCAGGCTTCTTGCCATGTTGAGCGGAAACCCTTACCGCCAAATTTGCCGCCGTCCGGAGTATCCATACCTTCAGCAAATATTTCTTTGAGATGTAAATCAAGTCC
>JAACDL010000104.1 GCA_009936765.1 Methanobacteriota archaeon | reverse complement strand
TCCAATACGTTGCTCCTGTATTTTTTTCCAATCATCAGTGGTAATGTCCTTTGTCGCCTTGGATGTAGTTTTACCACTAACCCAATCCTTAAAATGATCATTTGTGATGATTGGAATTTCGTTTTCTATTGCAAATCTCGCCATAGTTCCGTCATTTGTGATTATTTCAATTTCATTTTCATCCAGTATGGATTGTAACTCCTCCATACTGCCCACTAACGGCCTTTTCTCTTTTTTTGCTTGTTGTAAAGTAGCATCATCAAAAAATAGTTTACAGTTAATATCTCGGTTTTTGAAGTAAGCTATAGCTGATTGGAGCCTGGCTACAACGATGTGAGGGGCCCTTTTCCCATCAGTCCCTTTCTGTGATTTTACGATGACATTAGACCCATCTAAAATACATTGATAGTCTGTTTCTTCTGTCATCTCTTCACCTTCATTTCTTTGAGTCCTTCAATAATTCAAGCAATGCCACAATCCCAATTCCTGCGGCAGCTCCTGCGAGTCCACCGATAAGGGCTGCATTGAACACCTCATCAGTACCCTTTTTCTTGGATTGTTCCTTGAGTTTTTTCAATTGATAACCGATGACCTGCTGAGAAGTATTCAGAATCTCGGCAATCTCAGATTGGCTCCATCCAAGGGCACGTAATTTGAGTAACTCAGCGATCTGGTTTGGAGTCAGGGCCATGTCTCTCCGTAGACTATCAGGCATATAAATTTGTATTATACAAAAAATACCTTTGATTTACAAATTATATTTGTTAGAATACGAAGCAATACTGGGTTGAATCGGATGCATACGAAGGGTTCATCCGATTACCCTTAGCAATCATATGAGAATACGAAGGGCTTGCAGTGGGTCGGTGCTAACGCTACCGTCTGATTAGCATCTTACTAATGAGTATACAAAGGAGTAATCGGGTGACTCTTGCAGCTCAATCAAATCGATCTGTTGATGAACCGTAGAGAAAAAGAATGTTAATCATTTGGTCTTAACTTCGCCTAGAAATGGAATCCCTAACTCTTTCGAGTAATCTATTGCCAACTGCTTCGCTGGACCTTTGTGAGCGAAACTGTATTTTGCCAACACAGCGACTGAAGAAGACATATCTCCATCTTTGCAAATACATACACTACGCCCACCTGGCCGATTAACTCCTGAATCAAAATCAGAATATGGGCGCTCGGAATAAATACGTATAGTATCCGAACTGGTATAATATACAGAGAACATTAATTTAGATTCATGGAAAAAATCTTCTTTAACGTCATAAACATCATTTATTGCAATGATTAACCCCTTACTGCGTTCTAACCAAGTACTAATTAACATCTGTTCATGTGTATCCGGATTAATAAAACCTTCAATACCAATACCCAATAACGCAACGCCAAATAAAAGGAATGGAATTGCAAACAAACTGGCACCTATGGACAATACAATATCGACCGAGTTATCGTATCGCATTGATGAATAGAGGAGAAAAAGAAGGGAAATTATTCCTCCTAAAAATACTACACCAAATAATGTAGCGGGGGCTATTTTAGACCAATCACGTCCACCTTCAGAAGTTACTCTTTTGTTCAATAATTCTACACCTTGAATATTTTCATTCTCTGATAAGAGTTCAAAGAGGTTTTGTGCTTCGCCACCATGTATTGACTTTTTTTGGCGTGACTGTGCCTTTTTATTTATTTTAGAATTACCAGATAAGGCTCTTTTCGATGGATTAGTTAGCACGTTTGAAAATTCGCTTTCGAGTTCTTCGAACTCATCGATACCGTCCATATCAAAATCTGAAACACATTAGAGTATAACTCTTAGCCCGGCAAAATTCCGAATTTAATTAATATTTGAATTAGATTTTCGTGATTCCAAAAAAGGACTCAATCGCTTCGACATGATGATATACAATAGAACTGATTAATTTAACCGCGTAAATTATTTTTGCATTGATTTACTTTTGGCTACAAGCCGGCACCGCAATTCATGCAATGCTTGCCTTGTGAGGGTGTCAGTTCACCGCACTTATTGCAGATGATGTAGGCGTGAAGTTCGAGGACGGCCTTTTGCTTGATCATCACCCAGGCAACCCATGCATAGGCCACGGTCAGGAGCAAGAATAGGCCAACGACTGCAAAGGTGCCGAGGGAGAGGAACTGAACACTTAGAGCAAACGCGAGGAAAACGCAAGCAGTAAACACATAGACGGGCCATTCCAAACGCATGTTGGGCGCTTCGACTGCATGTATTTGAGTTGTATTCATGAGATGTCGGTTTCTTGTATACATCGTTACCCAATCAAATGATGCCGTTTGATAGAGTTTTGAGGGTTGTAGGGATTAATGATTTTAACACAGACGCCTTAGAGAGCACATGGATCCTGTTGAGTATTTCCGATACTCGTTCCTTGGATTCGCCGACCCTGTAAGCAGCATGACACATCTCATTGCTGCAGCGTTTGCAATCGTCTTTGGAATACGGCTATGTACCCAATTCAATGGACCTAACCTCCAAAGGTGTGGCCTCATTATTTTTGTTTCATGTACAGTCTTCATGCTCTCTATGAGCGGAGTATATCATCTGCTTGAACATAATAGTTCAGTACGATACGTACTGCAGCATCTCGACTATGCGGCAATTTGGTTGATGATTGCAGGAACATTCACTCCAGTCCACCTACTTCTATTCCAGGGTTTGAAACGTTGGAATGTTCTGATTATTATCTGGTTGATAGCTATCAATGGTGTAATATTCATGTCAATATTTTTCGACGATTTCCCTCAATGGTTGGCTCTCTTATTCTATCTCTGCATGGGCTGGGTTGGCTTCTATTCTGGCATCTTGGTTTACAGAGAATACGGTCTAGAATTCGTCCGTTTTTTGGGGTATGGCGGTATCGCATACAG
Source organism: Methanobacteriota archaeon (assembly GCA_009936765.1). Classification (GTDB taxonomy): domain Archaea; phylum Thermoplasmatota; class Poseidoniia; order Poseidoniales; family Poseidoniaceae; genus MGIIa-K1. The sequence goes on along the minus strand of JAACDL010000104.1, from coordinate 3,294 downwards.
CGTAGGAGCGATTCTAGATTACATCGAATCACTAACTATCATCATTGGCGTGATTGAAACACATGAGATATTCCATTTCGCTATCATCATCGGTATTATTTGCCACTGGCGATTTATCGAACAAGCAATCGAATTATTTGAAGATGGGCAAAATAAGGCGACTGAATCTGAAGAATAGTTGACTTGAATTTGTTGGTTAAGGAACCTTAGGGTTCCTAGCCAGATTACAGGATGTGAGTTCTGACTTCACACGAAGACGGTTTCTTTGGAGCTTCACTAAAACCAAATTTACACGGCTCACTCAAAGGCCTAAGTTCGCCAGCATTGGTTCCGTCAATCGTTGCACTTGCTTTGGTTAATTTTGATACTCTGTCAATTGCATACCACTCTTTGCGCTGGTTTTTAGTCACACCATGAGTTTGTGTACCAAAGAATATCTTCGCAAATAGAAGTTCAACTGTTGCAATGAAGAAGAGAGAGCGTTTGAATGGGATAGGCCATCCTCTGTTCCATTCGAAGTCCAACTCCATAGAATCGCAAGAGACTGATAGGGAACGTCCTTGTTGGACAACTCCAACATTTTGAATTTTGATTTCATCAAATGAATACATTGCGTCCACATAATCTGCTACTTCTTTGGTTGGGGCGATCAGAATTCTGCTTCCATCTTTTTTTGCCCACATGATGTCTGTGAATTCCCCAAATGGTGATTCTTTCCACGCACCTACAACAATTCTGTCTCCACTTTCAAATCCACTAGATGTGATTCTACCTTTGAAAACATCCATCGTATCTATTTTAGATTCTTTGCCTTTGAATGGTGTTATCTCCCCTACCCAGGCGATGGCCAGTATCAAAATAATCTGTATCACGAACCTAACTACGTGCCAGATATCATCATATGTCGTCCCATTCAGTGGAATATCGTTGTACCACATGTTGAAGTTGGCCCAATAAAGAACAACCAACATCCATGCGATACCAACTGATGCTAGAGAACGAGTCCTTGGTATGATTAAAAGCAGACCAAGGAGGGCTTCAAAGAAACCACTCAGGAGAACCCAGAAAGTTGCAGAAGGCAGTATTTTGGGAACTATTGGTTCATACCATTCGGGATGAACAAAGTGATCCACTCCTACATTTATGAATGCTAGACCGAGGATTACAGCAAACAGATCTCGGAGTGTGAACTTGGTTTTCACAAGCCTTCGAAATCAACTTGATAAAAAAAGGAATGTAATTTACCTAGAGGTAAATGCCGTTTTGAAAATAAAAAAAAGCCCTCCACAGAGCCGAAGTTCTGTGAAGGGCAATGTCCCAAAGGGTGTTAGCAATCAATCTTAATCCTTAGTTCAAAGGTGTTCGATTCCTTGCTTCTTTACGTTAGCCTTCTTGATTTTATCAGGAAGCCACGCTGGGCCGTTTGCAGGCTTGTCCACTTGGGAGATACTGCCGGTGAAAACGTGAACTCTCTTTGTTCCACGTTCGCGTAGGCGTATGTCGGTGTGTCCGCGTGTTGCAGCTTTAAGGGCTGCTCCTCTTGGTTGCTTGCTTGCAAATACTTGGCTGGTGTCTTCTCCGCCCTTCATCAAGACGAAGTACTTCTTTCCATCACTCATAGGTTTTACCTCGCTGCACCTACGGGCACACCAAGGTTATAATATTTCCCCCGTCAAACCGCTATACTGCGCCACATATTGCCCGCAGTAGCCCTTTTCAGAGGGCATATTAGAGCAGTGAGGCCTTTCCCAATCGGTTCAAAATTCAGCGCCAGCCAAAGTTTTTGAATCTATAACTCCAGGGACTTGACGAATAATATCAACGACTGTTTGAGCGATGACTCCTAGACTCTCAGCTTCTAGTTTCACTATAATATCATAATCACCGAAAAGAAGTGTTGAGTCTGAAACATTCTCAATATCTTTGATGACCTGAAACGCTTCATACTCTTTGCCCGGTGAGACATTAACCAGAACATATCCGACTGCCATGAACATCCCAGTCAATCAAACATGATGAATCCTATGTTAGACGAAGATCTTCGAGACTTTCCCTATACAGACTCCATTGGTCTTCTTCCCATTCATCAGGCATAGGGCCATCTAGCCAGTTAAGAAACTCCTCTAATGTCCAACCTTCCGGTATTCGAGTGTCGCTTTCAGGAGGTGATTCTTCTACGCTCCAAGTATCGCTCTTTTCATCTCCCTCGCGTGCGCGCACGCGTAGGGTAACGATTACCACGAGTAGTAATAGAGTAAGTAATGCAAAAATCTCTATTGCGTAAGATTCAGCAGCCTCGTCTGAATCTTGTTTAACTTCTAAACAATCAGTGATGCATTCTGTTGCATTACCAACGGTGACCTGTGATGAATAGTTTGCGAAATTGTCACTATTGTCCACACATGAGATTGCGACCGTTAGGTTGCCAGAGAGTCCTGATGGTAACAGCCACGAACTAGACCAAAGTCCAGTTCCATCTAAATCTGACACCTGGCTATTCTGACGACCGTTTATTACAAGTCCATCTTGCAAGTAATTGATTCCACATGATGCGTCAATTCCATCAGCGTCACTCATTTCCCCAAGAACCTCGAATACTGAGCCGTGAGAAATATTTTGTTCGTGTACTACTAGTACTTCAGGAGGTGAATGCATGAACTCAAAGTTTTGGTATGAGATTGAAGATATCTCGTCTATGTCAACGACTCTAGCACTAAGACTTCCCTCCCCCGCTATGAATGAAGAATCGAGTTGAATTCTAAAGTGGTACTCTGCATTTTGCTCAGCTAGTTCACCGCCACAGTCGAAAACCCCTTGAGATGGAGCAGATACAATCCAGCCTAATTGTTCTAAGTTAGCAGTAACCATACTTACGGGCCTTGAAGAATGAATTCTAACTACTGCATCTGCAGATTGGCCAAACATCAATTCGTCGATTTCGATTCCATTCCGGCAGATATCAATTGCTAGAATCTCTGGCGGACTTAGTAGAATGGGAGTGGAAAATGATGAGTTGTTCGTAGCACCATTAGCACCAGTGATTGACACATCTACAACCAAATCACCACTCTCTATACTCTGGTCCGTAGACAAGGGAACTAGTGATACGCCGTTTTCGAAATCGATTGGGAAATTGTAGGCTAATTGACCAGGCCCCCTGATTGAGATATCCCCAATCACAGTATCAACAGTATCATCGTAATCTTGAACTTCTACTCTGAGCATCTCTTCGCCGCTGCCCTGTACATTTGTTACTTGGTTCGACTGTTCGTCTATCACCGACATGTGAATTGT
>JAACDL010000103.1 GCA_009936765.1 Methanobacteriota archaeon | reverse complement strand
GGTATTTTTTCAGACCTAAACTGATTGAATATGACAGTCCAAAAAATCCGCTGAGACCTAGAGATATTGACATGTATAGCAAATTTTTACTACTCTGGCTTCAATCTTTGAATGCTAAATGGGTGAATAACCCCCATGCCAATCCAAACTGGAACACATTAACGGCGGTTGCAACATGAATTTCGATATGGTCGTACATGTCCATGAATGCCATTACGGCCAAATTTGCTCCAACGAATATGCCGCTGAGAAGTGACAAATACATCCAATACCACCGAGTATGGTGGTTGTTAATTTTGAATAGTCTCCATGATAAATACATCAGGACAATTCCTGTTAAAGCGAATCCTCCAGTGAAAATTATTCGCTGTATGCCAGGGTAATCAGCCTCTGAAATGAAAAATGGAAAGTCTCTGTAATCTCCCGAAACTATGTGCACTAGAGTAGATAAAAAAATTGTTAACGCAGGGAGGACCCATCCCAGCCTTGCAAGTAATCTATCTTCGATCATTGTACTCAGCCACCGTGTCATGAATCATGTCATCGAAGGGTTTCCATTTGATTCCTAATTCTTCTTCGACCTTTTTATTCGAATATCTTGAATCGCCATTGGAGAACGATTTTGCAGCAGAACGTGTCATCAACCTCTTGCCAGTGAACATTCCCATAATCCAATCTTGAAATACTACAATTGGTAACATCCATAGTGGAATTCCAAGGCGAGGGAATTTCATTTTTGGATATAACTTTCTTGCTCTTTTGAGTAAGTCATGTATGTTGCCACCTTGGTGCGGTGCCAATAGGTATCTTCCATTAGCATCATCATTTTCATATGCCAAACGGTGCGCAGTAGCAACATCTTCAACATGTACGAACGCTAGAGGAATCTTTGGTACAACTGGATATTTACCCTTCATTGCATCGCCAATAATGTCTGTTGAGGGTGTCGGTCTAGAAAATGAGCCGCCTAGAACTCCGCTTGGGTTGATTACACGTAAATCAAGACCTAATTCTTCGGCCAATTCCCATGCTCGCTTTTCAGATTCGGTTTTGGCCCTTGTGTAAGGTAGAGAGAAGTTACTGTTCCAATTAGATTCATCCTTCAGTACTTTTCTAGGAGTCGAGCCGATTGCAGCGACTGAAGATGTGTAGACTATCCTTTTGATTCCAGCAGCAGCAGCGGCCCTGAACACATTCTCAGTACCTAAATTGGCGGTATCGAGGATTAGTTGACCATCCTCGCTAGTAGAGTAAATTGTGGCAAGATGGAATAAGCCAGTAGTTCCTTTGAAAACTTCATGCCAATCTCCTGCTTTCAATACATCAGCTACAACAAAATCCATTTTGATATCTGGTGCTTTGTCCATACTACGAACAGTACCTTTCACAGAATATCCATTTGCCACTAAGTCCTTGCAAAGATTGTTTCCAATGTGGCCGTTAGCACCTGTTACTACAACGACCCCATCCATGGCAGGGCATTGGCCTCACCGCTTTGAATCATGGCATTGTTTGAATAACAGTTAATCTACCCGCTGGGGTAATGCCTCTGCGTGTACATGACACCCGCCGACGGGAAAAAGTGGATTTTACCACTATGAATCCCGGTGTTGTAAACATGTATGTTTGTGGTGTTACAGTGTATGATTTGTGTCACTTGGGGCATGCCAGGTGTTACCTTGCATTCGACTTAATTCACCGTTGGTTAGAGAAGTCTGGTTATGATGTAAATTATGTTCAAAATTTCACTGACATTGATGACAAGATCATCAAACGTGCAAATGAAACCGGTGAGGATTGGCGTGAAATCGTTGAGAATAACATCGCTACATACTACAGGGATATGGATGCGCTAAACATACTTCGTGCTGACAAGTACCCTAGGTGCACAGAATATGTCGACGAGATGATTGCAATAACTTCTGACCTAATCGAAAAAGGAAATGCTTACGCAGTCGCTGATGGTGTCTATTTCAGTGTTGAGAGCGCTCCTGAAAAGTATGGCGAATTGACAGGTCAAAACATAGATGCGGTTCGCAGTGGCGCAGGGGGAAGAGTTGCTAAAACAGGTTCTGGTAAGCGAGACCACAAGGATTTCGCACTTTGGAAGGCGGCCAAGCCTGGCGAGCCGACTTGGGATTCACCATGGGGTCCTGGACGTCCTGGTTGGCACATTGAATGTACTGCTATGTCAATGGATTCATTTGGAGAACAATTCGATATTCACGGTGGAGGTCATGATTTGTTATTCCCGCACCATGAAGCTGAAATCTTCCAAGGTGAATGTCATACTGGTTGCTCACCAGTAGTACATCATTGGTTACATAATGGATTCGTCAATATTGATGGAGAGAAAATGAGTAAGTCACTAGGTAACTTCTGGACTATTTCCGAAATTTTAGAAAAGGTAGACCCGCATGTTCTGCGTTTCTCTTTGATTAACTCACATTACCGTTCTCCAATTGATATGAACGAGCAATTGCTTAAGGATGCTGAAAAGAATCATGTTCGTTTGATGGGAGTTTACAAGGCGGCTTTGGAATTGATGGGACTCAATTGCCCTCCTCTTCCAGAAGGTGATATTACCTCACAGATTCCTTTGGTAAAGAGTCTAGGGCTTCTCGAAAAGATGGCTCAAGGCTTTGCAATTGCAATGGATGATGATTTCAATTCTAGAGAAGCCTGTGCGAAAGTGTTGGGTGCTCTTAGAGAAATGAGTAAGATGCTTGGTTCATTAGAAGGAGATGACTTAGGAGCATATGCTCAGCACTCTGTCGAATGGTTAGAAGATACTGCAGGAGCAGTACTTGGTGTGTTACCTTCTCGCGAACAAACTCTAGCAGAACCAGAAGAAGACCCAAGGCGTGCTGAGATCGCTGACCAAGTCGATTCTCTAATCATCAAGAGAAGTACGGCAAGGGCTGACAAAGACTGGCCTGCAGCAGATGCTATTCGTGATGAATTAGCAGCGCTAGGAGTTGTCGTCACTGACACTGCAGAAGGGCCGATATGGGACCTAGTCTAATCTTTAGGCGGTTCCATTGGTGGTAATTCTGGTACGAATTCCGCTTCTTTTTCGATAGCTTCAGCCAATGTTTCCTGTTCCTTAGACATGAGAATTATAGCAATCGCAGCAACTAGAATTACTATCATCACCACAGCTAGTGTGACAATAGGATCGCCACTTTCTGATTCTGCAGCATCGGTTCCATCTTCGTCACAAATTCCAGTGCATGCTTCATCATTTGTGTTATCGATTACACCATTGTTGTCTGTACCGCCGTTATTGTCGGTTCCACCATTATTTTCTTCGTAAGTGCAACTACCATCTTCGATATCAGCTTGTGAATTGTAATTCAATGCGTCAGAGTCTTTGCATCCCAAAACTGGTTCAGGTTCGGTGTCCGAGTTGTTTGTGTAATCCGAGTCTGTAATGTATGGCCGGTCACCATTAGCATCGTAGGTAAGGTCATAGTAGTCGTAAAGTTTTGACATATCGATATGATAGTTAGCATGTGCTGATCGATTGATTACATCGAAGTATCTTGCATCATCCATAGTGTAAATCGGGTCAAGGGTCATGCTCTTCAGGTGGTTAACATTGTCTCTGTAATCGCCATCGAAGGTTGTTGCCAACCAATCTTCAAGTTGTGAGTCAGTCATGTCCTCTACTTCTTGCCAGTTTGCCTTGATGTCATCGAATTGGTTTAGCATTGCCATGGATAATCCGGATTCGATATTCTCCCAGGTTTGCATCCCTTCAACTTCAGAAGTTGAAGTAACATCTACTGCTTTACTGAATCCGCTACCGTTGATGTATTCCCAATCATCTCCCTTCATTGCAGTCATTATGTCTACATCTCCGAAAACAGCCTTTCCTTGAACAACAGTTAGTCTGATGTCAGGATCGATTGCATCGATTAAGTTTCGATATGGATTGTCGTGGAATGTATCAACAACCACAAGGTCAGCATACATTCCTGCTTCGATTTGTCCAACAAATCCTTGCCAACTTGCAATCTCTGCAGCGTTACTAGTTACCATCTGAACTAATTCATAGTCACTGAAATGGCCATCAAGAGATTCTCTGTTCCACATGTCTGCAACCTTCAATTCATGAAGGTTATTCTTCGAGCCACTAGGTCCCCAATCTGGTGCTAGCGAGATAGTTACTCCAGCGTTATCTGCTGCAACTACGTCGGTTGTGTCTCCATACAATAGTAGATTGGAGATTGGTGACCATACAAGACCTGCATCAACCTGAGCCATCTTATTGAACTGGCTTGCGTCTAGAGCAGTGCCATGAATTACTACTGTTTCATCCATGATTAATCCCTTATTGTAAAGTGCATCGAATTCAGATTTACTACTAGAGTCTACACCTTCTGATAGATGGACGAACCATGCATTAAGTGACCCAGTGTTGCTCTTGTCGATTAGATGCTGACCGCTGTAATCAGAATCAGCGGCTCCACAGACTGCGCATGTGTACATGCCATCTTGTCCGAAGTTGTACAATTCGACATTTCGAGATAGCATGCTGTCCCAAGAATCAGTTCCACTGCTAGGTGAACCTTGAACTGCTGTAACTCCTCCAGCGACTGCTTGAACTTCTGCGTACTTCATTTGCTCTGATGCCATATCCCATCGGCTGTAGGATTGAACATTGTTTTTCATCCAAGTAATACTTGGTCCGTAATCATAGTTGTTACCCCATTGGTATCGGTTTGTGTAACCACCTTCGTCAGATTGTTGTGAACTTGACAAGTGTACGTCAAAGTCCCATAGAGGAATGTGGTTGTAGTGCATGTGATTGTGTAAGTCGATTAAACCAGGGTAGATTGTAGCATCAGTGTCGTGAACAGTAATACCATCTGTATTCCTTGGTGGAATTTGCCCGTCAGCCCAAACAGCAACAATCATTCCATCTTCGATCATGATGTTTCCGTTTTCAATAACATTGTTCTCGCCAGTCATTGGTACGACTCTGCCTTGTAGGATGTATGCTGATTCAGACGTGTCTGCCTGTTTGTAACATGTTCCTTGTCGGTCGGCAGGGTTTGCATCGTTCTTGCCCAGAGTGCCATCTTCATTTAGTGTGTAAGCTACATCGTAGAATGAATCTTTAGCAGGATATGAAATCATGCTCTGGATTGTACCATCACTATCTTTCAATACAGCGAAATCCTCTTCGAAGAAGTCGAATATAATCTGTGTTTTGGAGCGGAAAAATGTTATTGATTCACCAGCGGATAATGTTGTATTCCAACCTATTGAACAAGGCGCACTTCCGCCTGCTAAATTGTCATCCAATGTCCAATCTGAAATGTCAACATCGGAGGTTCCGTCGTTTGTTAGTTGGATATACTGCTCACTGTTAGAGAATATTTCTCCATCTCCATCCAAATCAACACCTCCGAAATCTTCTCCAGATGATGAGGCTAGAATCTCTGAGATTCTAACGCCGAGATAATTATTTTCGCTTACAGTCCACTCGCCTACTCCTTGAGAAGAACTACCGCCGCCGTTGTTGCCACCGGTCCCTCCTGAGTTTTGGTCTTCTCCTGGCGTACAGGTTCCAATTGTTGCAGAGGGGCTAGGGTCGTTCTTTTCCAACATACCATTTGCACCAGCGGTGTACACCTTGTCCCAATATGAATCATTAGCAGGGTAAGTGAAGGTACTCTGAACTTCACCACTTGAATCAGTTAGTATTGCTGAGTCGCCATCGAAGTAATCCAATTCAATGTTCGTGTCTGCGCGATAGAATGTAATTGATTGACCTGCTGTGATTGTTAAATCACCGATTAGGCAAGAGCCACTTCCCCAGTTAGCCATGTCGTCTAAGGTCCAACCAGACAGATCCACTGATTCAGTACCTTCATTCATTATCATCATGTACTGGTCACTTTCTCTACTGATTTCTCCATCATTATTCCAATCTGTTCCATCGTTAGATTCATCACTGGGTGATACAAGAATTTCTGAAATCTTTACGCCGAGGTAATTATTCTCGTTCAAAGTCCATTCGCCTACTCCTTCAGAAGAACTTCCGCCGCCGTTGTTGCCACCGGTCCCTCCGGAGTTTTGGTCTTCTCCTGGCGTACAGGTTCCAATTGTTGTAGATGGGTTAGGGTCGTTCTTTTCCAACATACCATTTGCACCAGCGGTGTACACCTTGTCCCAATCTGAATCGTTAGCAGGATAGGTGAATGTACTCTGGACAGCACCACTTGAATCAGTTAGTACTGCTGAGTCACCATCGAAGTAATCGAGTTCAATCTCTGTGTCTGCGCGGTAGAAGGTGATCGACTCGCCTACAGCGATTGTCAATTCTCCGATTTGACATGAGGCGCTACCGCCGTTGGTAATGTCGTCTAATGTCCACCCAGAGAGGTCAACATCTTCTGTACCATCATTTGTAATCATCATGTACTGATCGCTTTCTCTACTAGTTTCTCCATCATTGTTCCAATCAATTCCATCGTGAGCAGCATCGCTAGGAGATACAAGAATCTCAGAAATCATAACTCCTTTGAAGTCATCTGAGTTATTGGTCCAGGTTCCAGTATCAGCACTCGCAAAACCAGTTGGAATGGTCGCAACAATCAGGATTAGTGCAACAATCAATCTACGCATGTGCCGTCGAAACGGACCAAGCACATGAAACCACCCACTGATGGTACCCTCAAAATTAGACGAATAATGGATAGCCTCAAATCCAAGTTGCTGTGCCATCAGAGCATGCGTAAGGCTCTGCTCATGCTGGTTATCATGTTGCCAGCTATGTTCTCCGGATGTTTCGGCGAAGATGAGATAGTTACACCTGAGGAAGAGGTTGCAGCATATCCGCAACCATGGGAACGTTCAGATTTAACCTATGTGGATTCGGATGTTTTCAGTCGAGTGACAGCAAATGGTAGTCACGGAATCGATACAGTGCGTAGTGTATTTGTCGATGTACCTACAATCACCGCAGCAGACGGTGGTGCTGGACTAACCGGTGACGCTGTAGTCCACCTAGGACTATGGTTGCCAGTGATTGAGGGCTGTGACTGGGAGGCATCTGAAATTCCAGAAGACTGTCTTGTTCCAGTAATAGCTGAGATTGGCCCTTACTACAACGACGGAGATGTGGACGCTCTTACTCCTGCAGACAGGCTTGGTAGATTCTTGATCGAGAATTACGTTCCTCACGGATATGGCGTGGCTCAAGTCAGTGTATTTGGAACCGGTGAGTCAAATCACTGTATGGATTTGATGGGGACTGATGAGCAGCGTGGAATAGATGCTGCAGTCTCTTGGCTTGGTAGCCAGGCTTGGTCTAGTGGCAAAGTTGGTATCATCGGTAAGTCATACGATGGTAGTACTCCATGGCAAGCTGCAACATTTGGTAATCCCTACCTTGCGACAATCGTACCTATGTCTGGACTTATTGGTGTCCACGAATTAATGTGGCGTAATGGCAGCATGGAAGCGCGTGGAATGATAATGCACAACGGTGTTTATGGTTCATTTGGAGTTGATGGTGATGGACAGGATATCCAAAATGTATGTGAAGGATATGCTGAAGGATATGTGAATGGACCTGC
>JAACDL010000102.1 GCA_009936765.1 Methanobacteriota archaeon | reverse complement strand
TCATTAGCATTCACTTTAGCTGCATTTTCAGATTTCTGAGAAGCATCTAATGCGACCTTTAGCGATGCTACTTCTTGTATTGATTCAGATAATTGTAACTCAGATTTCTCTAACTTTCTCCTTAGGCCATCATCAATACCTGTTGAGGTATCGATCACTGCTAACCCTTGAGAAGGTGTTGCAATAGAAATTGCAAATTCGAAGCGGGTTCTTTCCTTACGTAATTGAAGAAGACCTATTTCAAATCCGTAAAGTTGGTTCATAGTCTGCATTATCAACCCTTGGCGAGATTCTGACCTTGTTCTTGTAGTGGATAACTCGCTACAGAAAGCAGACAGTGAGAAGTCTGGAACATTTCCAGATTCAGAACCAAGTATTGTTCCTACTGGGAGCCTGTGAAGTGCTAAAACTCTTCTAGACTCGGTCAAGGAACTCATAGCATCTATCAACTTGTTATTACCCGGAGCCTGCATTGCCACTGGTACACCTTTGACCAATGCAATTCGAATTGCTTTGGCCGATTTACCTGCAGATAGGTGTCCGGTTAGTCCTTCCTCAACAGCCGTAGTTAGCATCGAAATTATTGCATCTGTTCCTCCACGACCTTCCCTAACGATGTGGCCATCGGAAAGTGATTCTCCCCTGGAGCCCATTGTGTCGATTTGGCCATCCATCAATGCTGCGATTTGGCTAATTAAGCGTCCGTGTTCTACATCTGCTTCAGTCCATATTGCTAGAGCTACATCTCCTGCTTCGGCCAATAATAGAGAGCCGTCGCCTGTGTGTAAAGTCCAGTGCCCAGAACCTTCGAGTCCTAAATCGCTAGCCATCGCTTTTCGACCGGCTAATGTTTCGCCAACTTGAGCAGCAAGTTTGTCTGCACTAGATGGTAAATCTCCAGCATCATCGATCAACATTCCAGAGTCTACTGCAATGCCGCCTCTAACTTCAGGCCTCTGTACGAGGTTGACTAAAACTGCGGATAAATCACGCGACAATAATCTGTCTAATGCGTCTCCTGAACCTATTAAACCGCGCATGTCTGCTGAATGTTCGAATGCTTCTGGCACAATCTCTGCAACCGAACCCAGTGCAGATTGAGTCCACGCCTTTGCCATTACCCGGTGAGGGTCTGCTTCCAATTCTTCGATTCTTGCTTTGGCTGCAAGTCCACATAGAAGCTGATTACCTTTGCTCGGTTCAGCAATCCATCCGACTACACGACCAGCTCGAACAATTCGGTGGCCACTAGCCGTAGATCTACGTCCGAGGTAGGTTGTGATACAGCCGTTGTCAAACGGCATTATCGCTCCATCACTAACATCGATTTCATCATTAATTGGTATTCCATATGGCAGATCGAACATGTCCATCACCTAATCACTGAGTTCAGCAAATCTACATCGCATTCAATGGCGTGTCTCCATCTGGCTACCCTACCACCTTTCTTCCCTGAAACGACAAGGCTTGCGTCTTCACTCAAACGAGTGAGCAGCAAAGTTCCTTCTCCTTCAGACCAAAGTTCCAGCCCTCTTCCGACGGCCTTACTTTTACCAAGTCTCTCAAGAGCTTGGACTAATTCGGTGGCGTGTTCAACCATTGGTGTTCGGCCTTTCTTACCCACTGCAGCGACCAAACCATCTCTACGAGAAATGATGTATGCTTGGTCTGCTCCAGGTAGAGCGGAAAAACCGGCCAGAATGCGTTGTATCATGCGCGCTCAAATAGGTTCAGGTTGAAACCGGCTTCAAGAAGTTTGGCTTTCTACAACGCCCGTAGGGCGGTTTGTGGGGTAGATTGATTTTGCCAACTAGTTTTTTGAGAACTGTAATTATTGTTCTGCTTATTTCAATTGTAAATTCAATTTTTCAATTGGTTTTTCGGACCGGCGACATCAAGCCAAGTACCTCTTGGAATCACCATGGCCGACCTGTTTGATGTCCCGAGTTGTGACAAGTGTCGCAATCCGGCAATTCACCACCAGGTTTACTCAGGCAGAATGATGTGTGGATCACACCTTGCTGAGAGCGTAAGAAAGAAAGTATCCAAGGCCATTAGGGAACAATTAGTAATCCCGAGAGGTGAACACTTAACGATCTTAGTGGCAATATCCGGAGGGAAAGATTCTGCCGTACTCTTAGAAAGAATACACGAGAACCTCGGCAAAAGAAGAGACGTGACGATTGTAGGAGGTTGTGTTGATGAAGGAATTGAAGGCTACAGGCCACCTTCACTAGAATGTGCAAGAAAACTCTGTGAAGACCTTGGTGTGAGATTCGAAACAGTCTCATACCCCGAACTAGGATTCAAGGAAATGGATGAAGTGGTTGGAAAAATTGTCGAGTTAAACGATAAGAAAACACCTTGCTCATATTGTGGAGTATTCCGCCGCCAAGGAATAAATCATTTAGCAACTAGAATAGGTGCAGACGTAATCGCACTAGGTCACAATCTTGACGATATGGCGCAGACAATTATGATGAATATGCAAAATGGAGACCTTGAAAGGACACTTCGTTTGGCCCCTCACACAAATACTCCAATCAAAGGCATGGCACCTAGAATCGTTCCCCTAAGGTGGGTCCCTGAACAAGAGATTCACCTTTACGCACTGCACCGTAATTTACCAATACATCACGAGGAATGCCCGCACGGAGAAGGTGCATTACGATTCAGACATCGTGAAACTGTTGCAATGATGGAAGCAGATGTCCCCGGGACCCGCCATGGCTTACTAAGAATGGCTGACGACGTGAAGAAGTTACACGCTAAAGCTGGAGGAGGATTGAATTCTACAATTCCAATTAATTGTCCAGAATGTGGCCAAATGTGTAGTGGCAGCATTTGTAAAGCATGTGAAATG
>JAACDL010000014.1 GCA_009936765.1 Methanobacteriota archaeon | reverse complement strand
GGAGGAGGATTGAATTCTACAATTCCAATTAATTGTCCAGAATGTGGCCAAATGTGTAGTGGCAGCATTTGTAAAGCATGTGAAATGAAGAAACAGATGCAGTAATCAAACTCTGCGCCTAAGTTTCTCCATGAAACCATCAGCCAGACCTAACGACTCGAGTGATTCGTCAATTCGTCCCGCCTTGAGTGCATCCTTAGCCAGAGAGATTGCTTCCTCAGTGGACCTACGATCTTCATCTTCAACCCCAATATTACTTGCATCGCATTGATTCCTAAGAGTATTCCATTCATCCATTACGAAGTCTAAGAGTTCGCTAGATTCGTCGCTTGCTTTGCCTTCAGAGTCCAGGTCCTTTGTTAGTCGCTCAAGCAGTGTAGCAGCATGAGTCCACTCTTGAGAATCAACTGATGCTTCGATATCTGTAAGCCTCTTATCCCAATCAGAAGCATCTTCGCGTTCAGACCAGCGGGAGATGAGATGAACCTTCTGCCTGAGTGCCCTTCTGACATCATCCATGGCTTCTCTCTCAGCTATAATTTCCCTAACAATACCGTCAGATAGGCCCTTCGCTTGAGAGTGGTTGCCTGAACTGAGAGCTTCCTCAGCACCTTCGAGTCTTGACGAAAGCATTTCTTTGTTGATTCCATCTGCTGTTTTGAGTTGACGTGCTGCTTCAATAACAGATTCCTCGGCCACAATCATTGCATCGTCTGAAGCGGATAATTGATCTGGAATTACCATTGCAAACTCGTATGCTTGCTTTGGCTTTTCAGCATAGAGTTTCTTCCTAGCATCAGAAAGAAGTTCCTCCATGCTCGCTTGGGCGTGAGGTGATTTAGCAAGTAGGGCTGAGCCGATTCTTATGGCCTCCTCTGCCTTACCCCACCATTCAATGACTTCGTAAGCACGTTTCTTTGCTTGACGGAACAGGGCTTCTCCTTCTCGAAGACTTCCTAGTTCAACCTCGCGCTGTCCCATATCCCATGCCTTTCTAGGGCGCTTTGCTACTGGGGCTATTTCTTCAGCAGTATTTACTGCATTGAGCGAATCTTCTTTGATTGCATCTACATCTCCTGCCAGAGAAAGAGACCTTTCGATGTCTTCTTCTGCTTCGTCAAGAAGTCGCATACCCCAACTTGGATCTCGGTGGCCTTCTTCCCTTGCAGTCATGACAAGGCTAGCGGCTTGGTCGACGGCGGAACCGTCGCTCTTGAGAATCAACATCCTATTTTCTAAAGCGTTTAGCCTACCATCGAATTTCTTCCTCATTTCTCGTTGATCATCATTGCCAAACCAGTCTAAGCCAACCAATAACACTCCGATTCCACAAACACTCATTTGAATGTATGAAGAATTATCAGATAAGGAAGAAGCAGACATTAGAGAAACCCCTAGAACAAAACCTAACATTCCCATTAATGCTCTAAACTTCATTACTGCGAGGTCACCTTTCAAAATAGTCCTACTGACTTTGAATAAGCATAGTGATACAACCAAAAGTAGGGACATTCCTACCATTTCAGAAATATTGCCTTCAAGTTTTGAAATGGCAATTATAGATATTGGCAACCAGCCAATAGTTGCAGCAGCACCGATTCTGCTACGGTTCTTATCGTCCATAATCGCTATCTCTTGTACAAATACTCCCCAAGCTAGAATGATTAACGGGTATCCTAATCCCGTAATCAATGGGCCTCCATTCATCGATGATTGAAGGGCAGGCCATGCCAACCAGGTTGCTGTAGCCAGTAGTAAGAATGCAGAAAAACTAGATAATTTTTCAATTTTCTCCATTCGACTCTTGGATTCGGCTTTGACAGCATCTTGAATATCTACGAAGCCATCCATAACATCCCCACCACGATAGAGCATATCAGAATCTCGGTTCATTTCGAGATCTTAGCCATACTATCAAAACAACAAGTAACCCTACGAGTAGTGATAATTCCAAGGTTCCAATGCCGGCGCCTGAATCATAATTGCTGACCGAGGTTTTTGTCACGGTATTATTCGAGTCATCGAGATAGGATAATTCTACAGAGAAAGTTTCGAACCAATCCATGTCCACATTCATTGCAACAATCGTTGTTGTATATTGTGAATAACTGGAAGGCCCGACAACAGATTCGATACATACATCACCACTGCAGAGAATGAACTCGGTCGTGCTAGCACCATTATTTTGAACTGTTACCCAGAACTGGTTTTCGCCTGGCTCGACATCTGCAGAAGACGGGCTGAAACCTACAACTTCTAGATTTCTAGCGATTGGAGGTGCGATTGCAACGCTGAAGGTAGTGCCTGCCAAATTGCCTGCCTCATCGTATCCTTTGACGTTAATCTGATGCATCCCAACTCCAAGTTCGGGTAACTCCCAATACTGAACATCTGACCATGATAAATCGTTATATTCTTTACCTAATAAACTAATTGAAAAATTAATTTTGTCAATTGCAGAATGGTCATCAAAAGATTGGGTTAAATTGAGTCTAATTTTATCCCCTGGCCTCATCATTGAAGACGTGGGTATCCATTCATCATCATCCAGGTTTTCTATGGAAGGGATGATTACTGGACCGGTTGAATCTGACAGTTTTATTGTCCAGTTTCCATTGGTACTATGGCCTACATCATCTGTTACTTCAACTGCTAACCAGTACTCTACTGGGTTTCGCTCTTTGT
>JAACDL010000101.1 GCA_009936765.1 Methanobacteriota archaeon | reverse complement strand
TTTTCTTAGCACTCGGCAGGCCTTTGGTGAATGAGACAGCATGACCTCTCATTGATTTCAGTTCGAGACCTGTTGTCTGTTGTGCTAGCTCAATGTAACGATTCCAACACCATCGGCGAGTTGCAAATTGCTTAGCGACATCAGTCTGGCTATGCCAATCCCCGTCATAGGCTGCTATCCAGGGAAGATCTTCTTCTTCCATCCAACCAAGACCCACCTTGATTTCGCCGAATACAGAAGGGCGTCCAATAGCACCCCTGCCAACCATCAATCCAGCAGCATTTGTCTGACTAAGGCATGCTTTGGCTGAATCTGCATCTACTACATCCCCATTCGCAATAACTGGAACTTCTACAGATTCTACCACTTCGGTAATGTAATTCCAATCTGCGACACCGGAGTACCTCTGTCTGAGGGTTCTTCCATGAACACAAAGACGTTGCACTCCGACCTGTTCTAATTCTTGGCAGATTTCTTTAGCGTTGAAATTGCCTTGCCCCGTACCCAGGCGCATCTTTGCAGTAACGGGTATGTCGATTCTGTCAACTATTTGTTCACACATTGACACTAGATTCTGAGGCTCTCCCATCAAAGCAGCACCCGCGCAGATTTTGGTAATCTTAGGCGCGGGGCATCCAAAATTAAGATCAATTATATCCGCACTATCTTGAAGTAATTCTGCTGCGAGAGCCATATCTGCTGAAACTCCACCAAAGATTTGAGGAATGAAAGGATTCTCATCCTCGCAGGTTTCCATTTTTCTCCAAGACATTGCAGCATCACGAGTTAATGCTGTAGAATTGGTAAACTCGGTAATCGTAAAATCCGCACCACATTCTTTTGCAAGTAACCTGTATGGTAAATCTGTAACACCAGACATTGGCGCTAAGAAAATCGGACGAACTTCACCTTCCCATTCACCAGGTTTAGGCAAGATGAATTGGCTCATCTCATCACCCTATTGGGGAATTTGTACTCAGAAAGTAGATTCCCAGTCTTCAAGATCTTGAGCCTCAGCCCATGCCTCGTCAGTAGTTTCACCACGAGCCTTCAGTACTTCACGAGCAAGGACCCAGTATAGTAGAGAAAGGGATTTTCGACCCTTGTTGTTAGCAGGTAGTGCTAGGTCGACGTTACGTAGATTGTTGTTAGCGTCACAGATTCCAACGATTGGAAGTCCGGAACTAACAGCTTCACGTAGAGCTTGCTGGTCAGCAGCAGGGTCTGTTACGAACAACATGTCTGGCTCTACGTATGAACGTAGAGCAGGGTTGGTCAAACTTCCAGGAATGAAACGGCCGACACTAGCGTTAGCACCAATTGCCTCTGCGAACTTGCGTGCTGGGCGCTGTCCGTATTGACGAGCACTGACTACCATGATGTTAGCAGCGTTGTAGCGGTTTAAGAATTGAGAAATTGCACGGATTCTGCTGTCTGTAATATCGATATCCAACATATACAAACCGTCAGCACGTACCTCTTGGATAAACTGTGCCATATCAGCGCTCTGCTGCTGAGTACCAATGTTCACAGCATGTGTCTCGTAGGTCTCACGGTCGATGAGAAGTTCAGTCATAGTATAACTCCAGCATTCGGGCCACTGTCCACCCCTAATTAACCGCTTCCCCAAGGAAATGCAAGGGTAAAGGCGCAGTATAGCGATGTTAGAAATCATACGCGTAGGGATAACCTTGATTGCAAAGCCCCCGACTCGGTGCACGAGGGGGGGATATTTTGAGCATTGAGGCAGTGGAAAAACTGGTTGTCGCCGAAGAAAGCGATGATGGTTTTTGGAGAGATTCTGAAGATAAACCACTTCCCGTTTCTGCTAGCGATCTTGAAAGGCATGCATATTGCCCTCTATCTTGGTCTTTAGCAAGAAAGGGGAAATCTGGCCGTGGAGAAGCAATCTCAGCAGGCAGAGAAAAGCACGCTGAAATTCACGAAAAGGTTCGGAGTTTCAAAGAGAAACAAAATCAGTTGAAGAAGGCTCTGATTATCTGGTCATGGTGGTTCACTATCGTAATTATATTCATATCCGACGCAATAATATTCACCAATATTACTGACAGTCGCACACCTGTAGATATCGCACGATATCTAACAATTCTTGCGTTCATTTGGCTCGTAGTCGGTCTTTTTGCAATATATTTACCTTGGAGAAGATGGACTGGAACCTCAATTAATAATTCCAATAGTTTTGAAGATATTAGTAGCCTGGAAGATACTGCAATTACTCCTACACTAGAGCCGTTCGGATTTATCGGTGGATGGGGACAAGGAGGCAGAGTTGAAGCTGGTCTGCTAATGGGAGCCACGATTTTCGGCCTACACGCAATTGGTTTGATGTGGGCTGATGACAAACAACAGGCTGGTTTCATCCTGGTCACAGTTGCAATGTTTTGGACATTGTTGGCATCATGGCAACTACAACGCGCGCTGCTTGCAGATAGCGCATTGGAAGTTGCTCGCATTGATGCAGGATTAGAGGAAGATATCGACATTGCTTACTCTGATGACGACGCAACTGCAGGAATACTAATCGATGAAGATACTGGATTGAGAGGCCGACCAGATCAGATAGTGATTGTAGATGGAGAGTTTATTCCTGTAGAACAAAAGACAGGGAAGGTTCCTGACAAACCGCATAAATCCCACAGAATGCAACTATTAGCATACCTACATTTAGTGGAATCTACAACCGATAGAAAACCACCGTATGGCGTTCTAAGGTACGGTTCTGAAAACCTACATTCAATAGAATGGGATGAATCCGCAAAGCATTCTTTATTCTCTGCTGTGAAAGAAGTTCAAAGGCTCATGACCGAAGGTGGAGCAGAAAGGAATCACAACCGTAAGGGTAAGTGTCAAAGTTGTTCAAGGCGTTATGCCTGTGATTCAAGTTTGGTTTAGTCGTAAGTGCAGACATCTTCTTCGTTAGGATATTCCCAGCATTGGCTTTCTATCTTGACTTGAACTTTGTATGAATCCTTAACAAGGCCTGCAAATTCTTCACCATATCCGATAGCTTCTACTTGTAAACTCCAAGTTCCTTCTGCTAATGGTTGTTGGAATGTAGCTGTCATTTTCCTCTCGGATTCAACTGCCTCTTCGGTCCATATTTGGTCGCCATTGGCGTCGTATAGAGTTGCTCTTACGAATCGTGCTTCTGTTAAAATTCCCAGAAATTCTTCAATACCCACACTTTGGAGTTGTGCTTCCATATATACTCTGATTTCAATAGTTTCTGAAACCACTTCGAACTCCTGGACTTTATTACCATCTTCGAATATTGAGTCCGTGTCGGTAGTGATGAAGGTATGATTTAGTTGAACGCTATCTGTAAGCGTTTCAAGTTTTGGCGGATCACGTAGGTCCTCCATGAACTCTCTTGCAGGAACGAGACCAATGCATCCTATGCTAGAAGCCATAATTATGGCCAACATGACAAATGCAGACATCGCTCTTTGAGGCCTCATTAGATGCTGCTGTGGAGAACTAATGTATGAACCACTCGCCTCGATGGGTTGAAGGATAAACGTCGCTTCGACCCAATTGCCTGAATGAAGTCAAGAGGGTCAGCCGAGCTTTCGCGATGACGAACCCTGTGAGTACTGACGGGCACTATATCATTCGAATTTAGCGCCGCATGTCGAACATTCTTTAGCATCTTCAGCAATTTCTGCGCCACATGCTCCACATTCAACAGTCCTAGCCTTCGATTTCCTTCTTACTCCGCGGCGTCTCTTGTTCGCTGCTGTTGCGGCGGCAACTGGATTAAGTTCGTCATCCTCATCTTCTAGAGAGAAATCCATCGCATCTTCAGGCAGAGCATTACCGGCCAATGAACGGTCTTGAACGCCCATTCCAACACGTACTTCGTCTCCAGGAAGAACACCTTTTTCACCGGTTATCTCAAACAACCTACTTCTAATCTCGGCGTCACTAGCACTCAACTCTTCACCATCATCCAGGTGTGCTACGACATCCTTGTTGTCGAGTATAGCATCGATATTGTGTCCTTCAAAGGTTTCATCTATCGACTTGAGAGTTGTAGTAACTGTCGTCAAAGCCTCTTCATCATCCATTTCAAATTCTTCTTCGGCCGCAACTCTGCGATCATATGCTGCTTCGACTTCAGCTTCTGCCTTTGCGATATTATCATCCCAATGTCCTTCAAGGTCATCAGAGTCGTAACCGAATTCTTTGACTGCTTCGTCGAATCCTTCGTAACCTGCAGCATGGATTGTTTCTGGGTCGATTTCTTCTTCATCGATAAGAGCAACAGTTTCCTTTTCGACAACTCTCCTTTCGCGCTTCTCGAAGTATAGTGAGATGTCTTGAGGTGTACCACAGTATGGGCAGTTAGAAAGTAGATCAGGTATTGATTCACTACATGTACCGCAATCATGGAATTGCTTCCTTGCTTTCTTCAGGTTGAAAGAACATGATGGACAACGGTCCTCTGTACCATCTAGTTCTCCGTCACACGCTGGACAGTAATCGAAGATATCCCTCTCGACTTCTTCCTCGGTTTCTCTAGTTAGTATCACTGCTGCAATTAACACTAGTATCAAAACTAGACAAATCGCTGCAATCATACCTGCAGTTTGGAATGACATACTGCCTGCTTCATCGGCGACGGAAGACCCTGTACCCTTGGTGTCCATATTCCAAATCATAGGGGTACTTACAGCAGGGTCACTAGGAACCAAA
>JAACDL010000100.1 GCA_009936765.1 Methanobacteriota archaeon | reverse complement strand
TTATCGTGATTGTCATGTCATTACAGAGGGTGTGGTAAATGAATTTAATTTCGCAGTTAGTGAGAGAACCAGGGGACTCCTTCGAAAAGGAATGATTGGTTTAGGAATCACTCCTCTGGAATCGATGTGAATGCACTATTTGGTGTTGAACCAGCAGCTTCTAGTTGCGTTCCAATTTCCTTCAGGTCACTAAGCGCATCTTCTAGACTGTCTGCTTGCTTGAGGAATCTAGTAGGGGGCCAACCTAGGTCAATCTTACCGGGATCAATAGTTGATTCCTCAATCCATGCTTCACATGCTTGGCCAGTACACATCGCTGAAAATGAATCTAAGTCCATCCAAAAGGTTCTCCTTTTGCATACCGGACAATCTCTACAATGCATGCTTGACAGAACAGTCATTCCTTCTTCGCCCACTATGTCAACATCCCACACCACTAGGTCTGACCTGGTTAGTGACATGAGGTGGGACTTTCGTAAAAACCTCCTAAGGACTTTCCAAGCAATCTCTTCTGTAGAGAATACTCCAAGTCCAATCGCACCTCCATCTTCCTCAGTTACCGAGGGTACGAAGACACGAGAGGTGGCCGTCATGAATGGGGCTGTGAGGATTAAGCCCTTCAATCCCTCGTCCATTCTTGTTCCACTACCGCCAATCCACCTGGGTGCGGGAATGGTGCGTCTGGCTTTTCCATTCGTATCGAAATAGATTCGACCAGATGATTTTGACTAATTCTGTCTATGAGTTTTTTACAAAGAGTTTCCATTAACTTAACTGGCTCTGAGTTAATTATTTCATCATCTACAGCAGTTTGCAAATCGGCATAATTCAATGTCATTTCTAGATTATCTTCATCAACATCTGGAACTAGAGTTGCCCAGATTGATATGACAAATGGTTGCTTCTTTTCTCTCTCAAAATCATAGGCGCCGTGGCAAGCCATTACTTCGTAAGACTCCAGTCCTATACGAGTGACCATTTTTATTCCTCACGTTCATGGACCCAAATCAAATGGTATCCAAATTGGGTTTTAACTGGCTCTGATACGGTTTTCAAAGGTATTGTCCACACAACTTCATCAAACTCAGATACCATCTGGCCTTTCCTAAACCACCCAAGGTCACCACCTTTCTGGCTTGAAGGGCAATCCGACTTTTTTCTTGCAGTCTTTTGAAAGTCTTTGAATTTGTTGATATTGCTGGCTAACTGTGTAGCTTCGCCTTTGCTCTTTACCAGAATATGGCTAGCATGTGCACTTGGTTTTACCATTTAATCACCTCATGTATCTGCATTCCAAGCGAGATATTTCATGTAGTTTCCATAGATTGTAATTGAAATTCCTAGACTTTCTTCGTTAAATCTAGTCATTTCGTCGAGGTAGGTGTGGTATTCCCAAGACCCACTTCCGTAGCATACAGCGGCTCTACCGATTGTGTCTCCTCCGTCTAAATCATATACGAATGGGCAATGATCAGAATTGCAAGGCATACCGTCTTCGTCGCCCTTATCACCATCATAAAGTCCTAAATTTATAGTATACTTTTCTGCCATTTCTGGGTTGGCTTCTTTGTACTCTTTTGTTAGGGATTCTATGTGCCCATAGTCTTCAGGATGATTAGTAAATAATGTAACCGAGTCGCCTCTTGATTGGTCGATGTCAACATGGTTCATGTCGAGGTTGATGTATAGGCGAAGGTTTTCAGCTAATTCTTGGTTCATCTCTTTGACATATGCAGTAGACCCCCACAGCCCTTCTTCTTCTCCTCCCCATGTACAGAACCTTAGAGTTCTTTCAGGATCACCATTCTCAACAATATATTCCGAGAACATGGTTGCCAATTCGAGTACGGAGGCAGTTCCTGATGTGTCATCTACTGCTCCTGCTCCGTGGTAAACTGTGTCGTGGTGACCTCCTACAATCACTATTTCGTCACTCTCGCCATAGTAGGTGCCACACGGTACTCTGATGGTTAATTCATCGTCATTTGTGACGTCCATAATCATCTCTAATCTTCCACTCCCATTGATGACTACAGATTCTAGGATTTCTCCGGCTTCCTTGCTCATTGCGTTGAATGCTAGTTGTGAAGGAGCAGAACCTCCGTTTGCTTCCGCAATAGCATCGTAGTTGGTTCCTTTGAATATCGGGACACAATCATTACCCTCAATTTTCCCACAATTATAGTCCTTGTTGACTCTAATTACAGCCGAAAGGTCATTTTCTATAGCACTAGTCATGATGAAAGTGTTTCCAGTTTTTGAGCCTCCACCTTCTACATATCCTACCTTACCTGCAGCTGTTGCCCAAAGAGCATCATCTGAACCGTCACCTAAGTGTATGACTTCGATGTTCTGGTTAAACATAATTGATGACTCTCCGGAGAAGCCTTGGATTACATAGTCACTTCTGTGATTGAATGTTGTTATTTGCTGTCCCACGTCCGCTGCTGAACAGGGGGCTGCTCCTAATCCCCCTATGGTTCCAGGTGCACAAACTTTGAGGCTTGGTTCGCTGTTTATACTGTGCATCGGACCCTCGTATGTGTGTAGAGTTGATTGATATCCTAGTTCTTCAAAAAGGTCGGCTATGTATTCAGCGGTAGCCTGTTCCTCAACAGATCCACTCATACGCCCTTTCCATTCAGGGTGTCCCAGTTCAACAAGGTCCTCTGCATACGACCTTACTCTATCTTGTTCAAACTGCATGGACGCGCCGTAATCGACCTTTTCTTCTTCCAAAAAGAAGTAAAGGAATGTTGAAGTTACCAAGAGTACCAAAAGTATGCTAGCCATCACAGTTGTACTTCGAAAGAATTCTCCAACACTTCGTCTGTTACTGGCCTCAGACCAGTCATCTACAACTTCTGCGGAAATGATTTCCTGCTCGCTCATGGAAGTTCATCTCCCGTCCATCTCTTAGTCAGATCATTATCTCTGCCTAGGTGGTCGAGTATTCGTGCGACTACGAAGTCGATTAAGTCATCCATTGTTTTTGGAAGGTTGTAGAATCCTGGTGATGCTGGCATTACAATTACTCCCCATGCAGATAATTTAGCCATATTTTCTAAGTGAATTGTTGCGTAGGGTGCCTCACGTGGTACGATGATTAATTTTCTTCTTTCTTTCATTGCTACAATTGCAGAGCGGGTTGCAAGATTGTCTCCGATTCCTGCTGCCAACTTTCCTAGTGTTGAGCCACTACATGGACAGATTACTACAGCATCTATTGATGCAGAGCCCGAAGCAGATTTAGCTCCTATATCGGCATTCTTTTCTAAAGTTGCACCAGTCTGCTCTGCTAGAGTTTCGGGAGTAAGTCCTTCACATTCATGAGCCATAGTAATGCGTCCTGATTCCGTGACAACAAGTCGAGCCTCTTGTCCTAGAACGTGTGCAAGTCTAACGCCGTAGGCTGCGCCAGAGGCACCAGATATTACCAAAACGATTTCGCCCATCATTAACTTCTCATGTGGAATCATGTATCAAGTTATGTCCAAGGCTGTGCGTATTACCAATTCCAAGACCGTAACAGCCTCAGCAAAAGAAACAGGGTCTATAGACCAACCTATTCTAAGCCATTCTTCTAATCCTGGTCCAAACATAATACCGGGAACAGCGAGTAAACTATGCTCTTTTCCAATCGTATCTATCATTTCTATTGTATTTACACCGGGTATCCTGAATGCTCCAAAAACTCCGTGTGGGGG
>JAACDL010000099.1 GCA_009936765.1 Methanobacteriota archaeon | reverse complement strand
TGGGACAAAAAGCGGGCGAAATGGGATTTCACCAAAGACTATGCAAATCCCGATTCGATGATACAGGTTAGAGCAGCAAGAGCACTAATCAACAAAGGTCTACCTTTCACTCCAGGTATGAAAATAGCATACATCGTTACCAATGCTCGTCAAAGGCCTATGGAAATCGAGCCTTGGCTAGAGGAAGACCCTGTGCTGAACTATGATGGGCAATTTTATGCAGATAGGCTAGCTACTGCTTTTGGTAGGGTTACTGAAGCATTCAACTGGAATGCAAAGGAGTTACTTGCCGGAAACCGCCAAACATCTCTATTCTCCTTCTGATTTTAGGGTCATTAAGGGCAAGCATTGAATGGGACTATGTGCTCACCTTGTAGTGATGAAACCTATCTTGATGGCTCTGTTGTTCATTTCAGCCGGACTTGCGGGTTGCCTTTCCGATGACGAAGAAACCTCTACCTCCGTCGAAGCAATATTCGATTTTGACCCCGATAAAAACATCCGAACAGGGATGGATATCGATTTCGATGGCGGTGCATCACTACCTTCTGGTGCATCACTAACTTACAAGTGGGATTTCCAAGATGATGGCTCGTACGATGAAACTGGACGAAAGGTGACATGGTCTTATCCAGACTCTGGTAGTTATGATGTCACTCTAACAGTATCAGATGGCACTAACTCTAATTCACAAACTCGTACTATTAGAGTCATAGATGCAGATGCATCCCTGCCTAGTGCAGAACCAGGTTCTTATTCATCGAACAGTGACTGTGACGGAGAGTCTGTATCATCAGGTAACTTCTATTTCGTGTATGTATGTGAAATGGACCGTAGCACATCCAGTAAGAATATCTTAGCAACTACAACTATTCAATTGGATGGCTCCGATTCAGAACCCTGCGAGGATTCAGGGCCTTGTGATGACTATATTTCAGAATGGACATGGGACCTTGACCTCGAAAGAGATGAGGATGGAGATGGCAATTCTGAGAACGATGAAGACCTAACGGGTGAAACAGTCGATTGGAAAGAAGTAGCGCCAGGGGAATACAAAATCGCTCTTACAGTTACTAACGGAGAAGGGCTAACAAGTACTGAGGATACAACAGTATACGTTAACTACGTAGGTAAGTGGAATGAATTTTCTATTGCAGGAAACACCTCTAACAGTCCGATAGATATCGATTTCTCATTCCCTGCCACACAGGATCAAGATTCAGGTAATACAATCCGTAGAGCCGCCGGTGAACTGGTTTACTTGAAAGAAGATAGTGATTGCACTCCAGTCTTTGGAACTAATAATTGCCGTGCTAAACTAGACCTCTATGGTTTCAATTCAACAGACGAAGAGGCTGGAAATACCAGCGCCATCGGACTAGATCAGCGACAAGCCGGTGATTGTGAGTCGGACACAGATTGTGTATGGTTACAATTCACAGGCTCTTACCACTTTAGTGAGAATCAATGGAAAGATGACGAGTGGACTATGACTCTACGTAACGAGAAAGTAAATGATTTGGAAATCGAATCCTTAACTATACGTCTCACCTACAAATGAGACACTGAATAAGTCAAAGTCACCACTTTCGGGCCAAACAAACCTTGTTTCCGCGTCGCGCTCTTCAAATAGGGGTGGAATGTCGGCAAGTTGCTAAAGGAGAGAGCAATATGGGATCTCAATGGGAAGATAAGAGTAAACCGCACCGCAATATCGTGTTCATCGGACACGTAGACCACGGAAAGTCGACCACTGTAGGTCGTCTTCTTCTGGACTCAGGTCATATCGAAGAACACGTTATTGAAAAGAACGAAAAATTAGCCGCTGAGTCGGGTAAGGCTGGATTCGGTCTTGCTTACGTCATGGACGGTCTGAAAGAAGAGCGCGAGCGCGGTATCACAATCGACGTCGCACACAAAGAGTTCTTCACACCAAAGTACTACTGGACTATCATCGATGCTCCAGGTCACCGTGATTTCGTAAAGAACATGATCACTGGTGCTAGCCAAGCAGATACAGCTGTACTGCTATGTGCTGCTAACGACGGTGTAAACGCTCAGACTAAGGAGCACGCATTCCTTGCTAAGGTATTGGGTGTTGCTGAGTTAATCATACACGTTAACAAGATGGACATCTCTGGTGTTGACTGGTCAGAAGACAAGTACAAGTCTGCATGTGAGCAAGTTACTAACTTGTTGAAGACAGCAGGTTTCGCAAGACAACTTGACCGTATTCCAATGATTCCAGCATCCAGTCTTAACGGAGACAACGTCTACGATAAGTCTGACAAGTGTTCTTGGTACAATGGACCTACACTATTCGAGGCAATTGACGCAGCTCAAATGCCTAACAAGCCAGTTGACAAGCCACTTCGCCTACCAATTCAGGATGTCTACAAGATCTCCGGTATTGGAACAGTGCCAGTTGGTAAGATTGAAACCGGAACTCTAAACGTTGGAAAGACAGTAATGTTCAATCCTTCACAGAAGTCCGCTGAAGTCAAGTCAATCGAGATGCACCACACAATGGTACCTAAGGCAGAACCTGGAGACAACGTTGGATTCAACGTACGTGGTCTAGCTGCTGATGAAATCCGCCGTGGTGACGTTGCTGGATATACAGACACAGCACCAACATTCGTTCGTCACGACGAACACTTCGTTGGACAGATACAACTTATGGACATTCCAAAGGCAGTATCTGTTGGTTACACACCAGTATTCCACGCACACACAGCTCAAGTCGCTGTTAAGTTCATGGAACTACTAGAAAAGACAAACAAGGCTGGAAAGGAAGCTAACCCTAGTTTCTTGAAGTCCGGTGATGCTTGTATTGTCCGTTTCCAACCTACTAAACCAATGGCTATCGAACAGATGGACACCTTCCCGGAGCTTTCACGCTTCGCTATCCGTGACATGGGTAAGACCGTCGCGGCTGGTGTCTGTATGAAGATAGAAAAGAAGGCTTGAGACCCCGACTGGACTAAGATCCGAATGGAATAGGTGAATATCATGGCAGCAGTGACCATCATCAAGCTAACTGGAGAGAACCATCGAGACATCGATGCAGTCGCATCTCAGATTAAGTCAATCTGTGACAACGGCGGTATCAGTCTACGTGGCCCAATTCCACTACCAACTCGTCGCCTTGTGGTTCCATGCCGCAAAGCACCAGATGGTGAAGGAAGTGAAACCTACGATCATTGGGAGATGCGCATTCACAAGCGTCTTCTAGAGATGGATATCACCAGCGGAAAGGACGAAAGCGCTCTAAGACAGGTCGCTAGAATTCCAATTCCAGACACCGTGAGCATTGAATTATCAATGCGCTCGATGAACTGAAACTGACCTAGAGTCAGAGCGCATTTGCGCTAACCCCGATGAGTGGACGGAGAGTCCAGTTCTAACGAACTACTCTCCAAAACGACTTTCCGTCTACTCATCAAAAACTCTTACAAGCTTTATTTTTAAACGGCGCTAGCGTTCACAGTGCTGCGATTTCAGCAACACCTGAGTCAACCAAATAGTTAGCAGTCATTTGGTCTAAGAATAGAACATCTCCTGCTCCAAGGGTGATTTCCCCATCTGCAGTGATTATTGGGTCTTCCATGGATTGAAGAACTCTGATTCGAAGCATCTGATCAGTATCTAGAGAATCACTTTCTACAATTTCCGGTTCATCATCTACTACAGCATCGGCTGAAGCCCAAGCATCAAAATCCATTTCTTCTTTCTTCTTGGAAGGAGCTAATTCCATTGCTGCAGCGTGATTACTGATTTCTGAAGTATCAACTACTAGCGATGGCTCTTCTACTGGCTGCACCCCTTGTAATTCAGGATAAGCATCAGCCTTTGCAAGGATTTCTTCTTCATCAATTTCAATATCCGGTAAGGGGGCGGACTTGTCTTCTAATGCAATAGGGGGTGGCCCTTGGCCAGTTAATCCACCACTATCTGGAATAAATGAGTCAAGTTGTGTTGTTCCTGCTGCTAAAGTTACTTCTTTGGCAAGTCCCTCAGAAGCAAGCCCCATCTGCATAGCATTCCAATTGACAGATTGCTTGAATCGATTAACTTGCTCTGTAGCATTAGCGTAGAAGTCCCTGTCAGAGGGGTTATGTCGAGACCAATCCAGATTTGCTAGGTCTTGTCCTTGCGAACCACCTTCTGTTCGCAATGCCATGCTTGCTGAATGTTGCATCATTGCAACAAGTCTCTTTCGTGCAAGTTCAGATGCCGTTCTCCTAATGTTTGCTTGACGTTTTTGGATTGTCTGCATCTTCATCGACGGTCCGACATTTCTGTAAACATTATGGATCTCCATTTCGACAGTATCGAGTAACAGTGCGACCTTTGACCAGAAGTCCTGGCTTGGTAGTGGCATAGGTACACTTCTTCCAACTTGCTGTCTAAGTGTGGAAAAAAGTTGTTCCTCGATCTCTTTCGCTTGAGCAGGGTTGAGGAAGGTCCGCTCGGCCATGCTAAATGCCGTGGCGCGGGCCACCTATCAACCCTTCAGCCAAGAATCCTAAACAACGCGAACGAAGTTTCAAACCTATCGACCATGGGTCCACCATCGGTGGACCCAATTAGACAAGCCCTCTTCATCGCATTCCTAATGCTGCTCCCACCG
>JAACDL010000098.1 GCA_009936765.1 Methanobacteriota archaeon | reverse complement strand
TCACTCTTTGTCTGAGAAATCAGGTTTGCGTTTGTTCAGGAATGCATCCACTCCTTCGGCGAATGCTGAAGTCGTGCCTGCTGCTTTAATCAGAGTTTGTTCATGCTTCAAATGAGTTTCAAAATCATTCACATTTTGAGTTAGAAGTAGATGTTTTGTGGCTTCTTTAGTATGGTTGCCCCATTGTGACCAATGGTTCGCAATTTCAATAGCCCTGTCAATTAGAGATTCTTCACTGACCACTTCGTCAATTGCACCCAAGGCGCATGCTTCATCAGCACTCCATATTTGATTTTCAAAGAAAAACTTCCGAGCGATTTGTTCTCCAACAAGTCTAGGTAATAGCCAGGTCGTTCCTCCATCTGGAGAAAGACCAATTCCTGAATATGATGCTGCCATTCTGCCCTGCGAACTAGCAACTCGTGCATCACATGCCAATGCTAGTCCAAGTCCACCGCCAGCAGAAGCACCATTGAGAGCTGCAACAATGATGGTTTTCGATGTCCTCATCTTGATGAGAAGGGGGTGAAGAATATCGGTTAATTCACGAATTAGATCGACACTGTCTCCGTCTTCTATCGACTTTTGAAAGGCTACAATATCTGCCCCTGCTGAGAAGAACTTCCCCTCTCCTGTGAGAACTAATGCTTTGACATCAGGGCTAGTTAATCCGGAATCTATTGCTTTAGCAATCTCCGGTAAGAATTCTCTTGAGAATGACTGAGTTGCAGATTGACCAGAGAACCGAATCAGGCGGACTCCGTTTTCCATGTCCCTAAATGACACACTCATTTATTCACCTCAAAGTTTGACATTGACATTCTTTACTCTAGTGTAGAAGTTTAGAGCGTCCTTAGATTGCTCAATTCCAATACCTGACTTCTTCCAGCCAGTGAAAGCTGTTTGTGGGAAGGTGATTGGGTATTCATTGATACTAACCATTCCAGATTCAACGTCTCTAGCAAATCGGTGAGCACGTGATAGATTATTTGTCCAAATACCATTCAATAACCCGAACGGAGTATCGTTAGCAAGCGCAAGTGCTTCAGAATCCTCACTGAACTTTGTTACTGCCAATACTGGCCCGAATAATTCTTCTTGGAATAACAGGTTATCGCTGGAAACGCCAGTTACTACTGTTGCTTCCATGAATGCTCCCTCACGGTCAAGGGCTTTTCCACCACATACAACTTCTCCACCTTGCTCTAATCCCTTAGCAAGCATGTTGAGTACATCATCGCGGTGAGAGGCATGAACCATACTTCCCATTCTGACACCTTCTTCCATTCCTGGCCCAACAGGCCACTTAGAAACTTCAGCCACTACTGCGTCGACCAACTCATCGTGAACATCTTCGTGAACAATCAATCGTGATCCAGCCCAGCACATTTGCCCAGCGTTCATGAAAATACCAAAACAAATAGCCTTAGCACAGTGTCTTATGTTTGCATCAGAGAACACGATATTTGCTCCCTTTCCACCTAACTCAAGAGTTACTGGTGTAAGGTTCTCACTCGCCTTTGCCATTACTGCCTGACCGGTTGGCACTCCACCAGTAAGAACAACTCCGTCAACACCGGAATGTCCAGCAAGAGCATCACCGATAAGTCCACCTGATCCTGTAATTACCTGCAACACATCAGTAGGTAATCCTACTTCTGCTTCTTGCATAGCCTTGGCCCATGCTAATAGAGACAGAGGGGTCCAAGATGCTGGCTTAGCAATCACTGTACATCCTGCTGCTAGAGCCGGTGCGATAGAGCGAATTGCTAGTTGTAATGGGAAATTCCAAGGCACAATATGTGCAGTAACACCAAGAGGTTGCCTTAGTGTGTAATTCAAACGATTGCCAGGAACTGGAATTGTGCTTCCTTCTATCTTATCGGATAGGCCAGCGAAGTATTCTAGTGTCCACGCTCCATATCTTATCTCGCTGAGTGCTTCTCGGAATGTTTTACCATTGTTTGAAGATTCGAGTGCTGCTAAACTCTTGGCGTTAGCATAT
>JAACDL010000097.1 GCA_009936765.1 Methanobacteriota archaeon | reverse complement strand
AGTGAAATTGAGACTGCTAGGAATTCTACGGTGACATTTTCGGGCATTGAGCGTGTAGGATTATCTCCTGTCCATTTTGATTGTTGATTAGTAATTTCACTAGCAGATTTTATGCAGGCACCACAATTAGTATCCATGAACTCAATCATGTAGTAAGTTCCAACGTCACCTTCGGACCACATTGAATCGATATTGTCTTGCAAATCAAAATCTGTCCATGAGGAACCATCCCAAACCTGTCCTGAAAGGTCAGGCGCCCGATCGCCAACACCAATTCCAGTATACACCGGATTAGTTGTTAATGCAATGTAAGTAAACGCTGTGATAAATAGCACACTAACAAACATCAAACCATCAGATCGTGCTCCGGCTTCATTACAAATATTTCTTCGTAGCATATTATCACCCCATAATCTCCTTAATCAGGACTCGAGTAGTGTAGGCCACGGCCTCCTCACTATCATAGTTGACCTTGAATCCTAATTCCTTGAGTCGGTTTATTGCCAGCATAGCCTTTGGGATGTCGCCAGCCCAACCACGGTCTCCGCCAGTGTATTCGATGCTTGCTCCATCACATCCAGTCTCCTTGATTACAATGGCAGCAATGTTGCGAACGCTACATGTGTCATTTGAACCAAGGTTGTATAGATTGATGTTATCATCTGTATTTTGAATTACATGCAATATTGCGTCCACACAATCACCTACTTCCATGTATGATTTTTCTTGTAGTCCATTACCTAAAACCTCTAGTCGACTTGGGTCGGCTTTCAGTTTGTGAATGAAATCAAAGATTACACCATGAGTCCCTCTTTCACCAATTATATTGGCAAAACGGAAGATCCATGCTTGTAGTCCGAAGGTTCCGACCCATGAGCCGATTAGTCCTTCACCCGCTTGTTTAGAGGCACCATACAGGGAGATTGGAAGGCATGGGCCATGATCTTCAGGAGTAGGCATAGGCGCACCTTCACCGTAAACAACCGAAGATGATGCAAATGCAATCTTCCCCACACCAGATAATCGCATTGCTTCAAGAACATTGTATGTTGCAATTGTTCCTTCCTTTAGATCAGTGTCAGTAATCTTTGTACCTAATCGAATATCTGGATTTGCAGCTAAGTGGTAAACCATATCGATTCCATCCATTAATGGAATTAATCCATTCAAATCCTTGAGATCAGCATTGTGGAATGTAACTGCTCCCGAATCGATGTGCCCTTGAATAAATTCAATAACTCCAGAAGACAAGTTATCTACAACTGAAACCGTGTCTCCTCTAGCGACAAGGCGGTCGATTAAGTGTGAACCAATGAATCCAGCTCCTCCGGTTACTAGTGCTCGCATGTGTGGTCGTCATCATCATTTCATTTTAATACTCAGTATCACCGTCTAGATTTACTTTCACACCACCTCTGTCAGAAAATGATATCGTGGTTTGACGATAAATTGTAATTTGCTGCAAGTGGGACGGTGCAGTATTAACAAGAAGTTCCAGGAGTTGAAAAAAATGCCAAAGGTAGAAAATAACAAAGAGCAAGATAATTAACAAAATACGAACAGTATGCTAGTTGGGTTTGTACGAAAATCCAACGCCGGGCGTGCTGTCAAACTGTCAATAAACACCAGTTCGTTCCAGGACTGTGCGACATACGTAACCAGTGATGGTCAAACTTATGTCCAATTAGTGATTAGTTTAAACGCACTTTCGGGAGTGATTGAAGGCAGTCGTGCAGTGACTTCGATCAATCAATTAAACGATTAGTTACGCAATGAGTACAGACGGTTTAAGCCCGCCCTAGAATTTTAGGGCGGGCATTTACCCTTCTTATTCCACAGATTATACTGATATGGAGCCGAATCACATATATTGGACTCGGTCGCGAGTAACACCATGGAGGAGGAACCTGTGGGACAATTCAAAATTGTTGCAGGCCTGCCCATGTACAACGAAGAAGAGACTATTGGCACCGTGGTCACTAGAGTTCTAGATTATGTTGATGAAGTCATTTGTGTAGACGATGGATCTTCTGATTCTGGAGCGAGAATCGCAGAGTCTTGTGGAGCAACCATACACCGCCACAGAGTAAACCGTGGCTACGGAGGCGCTCTAAAGTCACTATTTGCTAAGGCTAGAGAAATGGATGTCGATGCATTAGTAGTCCTAGATAGTGATGGACAACACGAACCCGCAGACATTCCTAAATTGCTAGAACCGATTCTTTCTGGTGAAGCTGACTTTGTAATTGGAAGCCGATTCATCGAAGGTGGCGGTAGTGAAGACATGCCGGCATACAGGAGATTGGGAATCAAAGTCATAACAGCAACCTCAAATTTGTCAAGTGACTTAGGAATTCAAGATACTCAGTCTGGATTTAGAGCATTCTCTAAATTAGCAATCGAGAGACTAAGGTTTGATGCAGAAGGCATGGAATTATCACTCGAAATGCTTGAAGATGCTCATGAGAAGAACCTGAAGATAGAAGAAGTACCCACTGTCATTAGGTATGATGTTCCAAAGGGTAGCAACTTTACCGCGATATCTCATGGATTTACAGTCCTAGTATGGGCCCTACTCTCACTATCGCAAAAGAAACCACTGCTAGTATTAGGACTACCAGGTTTCGGCTTATTTGCAGCAGGTGCCGCTATGGCATTCAATGCCATTGATGGGATTTCAAACTCTGTAGATGCCCTTGTTGGACCCGGTCTGACCGCCATATGGATTGGTGTACTTGGATTAGCAATGATGGCCACTGGGCTTGTTTTACAATCCGCTAGAAACTTTATTCGTCACCTTTTGATTAGGGAATTTGGACTGGCCTGAATGTGCTCAATTTAGCATAGCCTTCATGGATTAGATGCGCACCCACCCAATCATGGGAGAGGCCTCGGAGAGATTCTCTGAACTTTCGCGTCTTGCACGTGAGAAGACAGAATCTGCTTTGGACTCTGCATATTCACAGATTCTCACTCAACCAAAAACAACATTGGTAATGTTGGTGATTTTGTCAGCATGGCTAGGCAATATAGGTACTGGATTCCAAGATCAAATAGTAGATGATGTTGAAATATTCTTACCCGAAGGTGCAGAATCTACAGACTTACTGCTTGAAGTTAGAGAAGAGTGGTCGACCGATGTAGGGTTCATTTACATCAAAACTCAAAATGCAGAATGTGATTATACATTACCTATAGATCACCCCGAGCAATGTGATAGACCAAACGATGTTCTGGATAACATCACTAATGTGAATGTATTACACGAAATATCTTGGATTGAAGGGGATGATGAAAAAAGGTCTCCGGGGATTAAACAAAATGGCCTTGATTGGGATAAAAATGACCACGGCGAATCAGACGGAGTGCTTTGGATAATTTCGATATCTCAAATAATTAAAGAAATTAATTCAAGTAATGGCCGATTTAATCACGCAATGTGTGATCACACAGGTAACCGTTCAACCGGGAATCTGATTGATTGCGAAGCATTATCTCAGCTCCCAGGAGGAGGAGGAGGACTCTATGCCATTCCCGATGAACAAGATACAATAGACGAAATGGTCAACCAATCAAATGGTTCGCTGGGCGCCCT
>JAACDL010000096.1 GCA_009936765.1 Methanobacteriota archaeon | reverse complement strand
AGTAAACATCGAGTCAATGAGTTTGTCTGCGGCAAGGTTAGGCAAGGTAACTCTTAGGTTTGGGTTACTTTCCATAGCTCGTTTTATGGCATAAATGGCACCATCATTGCGCGCCCATGCTCGCCTTGAAACGCCATTGTTAACATCCCAGTCCAGCATTGATAGAAGTTTTCTCTCACTTTCGGCACTGCCATCGATTAGCATTCCAAATCCTCCATTAATCACTTCACCCCAGCCTACTCCTCCGCCGTTGTGTAAACTAATCCAGGTGGCTCCTCTGAACGAATCTCCTACGAAGTTCTGTACAGCCATATCTGCAGTAAACATTGAACCATCTCTGATATTAGCAGTTTCTCGGTATGGTGAATCTGTTCCCGAAACATCATGATGATCTCTTCCAAGTATCACAGGACCACTAATAATTCCAGATGATATAGCATCGTTGAACGCTTTAGCAATCATCTTCCTGCCGTCAGCGTCAGCATATAGAATTCGAGCTTGGCTACCAACAACCATCTTATTTTCCGAAGCCTGTTTAATCCATCTTACGTTATCCAACATTTGTTGTTTGATTTCATTTGGTGAATCTTTAGCCATTGCAGATAATACCTCTGAAGCTATTTTATCAGTTATCTGCAAATCATCAGGGCTTCCTGATGCACAAACCCACCTAAATGGGCCAAATCCATAATCGAAACACATTGGCCCCATTATGTCTTCAACATAACTTGGATACCTAAATCCACTACCGTCTTCGTTCATGACATCAGCGCCCGCTCTAGACGCTTCCAACAAAAATGCATTACCGTAATCCCAGAAATATGTTCCAGCCGAAACCAGTTTGTTTACCGCAGCAGCATGCCTACGCAGAGTAGTTTGAACTTCAACTCTGAATTGTTCAGGATTTGTCGACATCATCTTTTTACCATCCTCAAATGACCGCGTCACAGGGTAATATCCGCCTTGCCAAGGGTTGTGTAGGCTAGTTTGATCTGATAACAAATCAACACTAACTCCACGTTCAACCATTCTTTCTAGAAGTTCTACAATATTTCCAATGTGTCCAATTGAAATCGCTTCGCCATTTTGTTTTGCTTCAATCATTCTATCAATAGCATCGTCAGTTGAATCCGCGATTACAGATAACCATCCTTGTTCATGACGCTTGTGAGCCGCATGTGGATTGATTTCGCTTACAATACATGCTGCTCCAGCGATAACACCTGCTTTGGCTTGTGCGCCACTCATGCCTCCTAGACCAGAAGTAACGAATGTAATACCTGATAGGTTTTCATTTGCACCAAAAAACATACGCCCAGCATTCAAGACAGTAATAGTAGTTCCATGGACAATACCCTGGGGTCCAATATACATGTATGAGCCAGCAGTCATTTGCCCGTATTGACTAACCCCCAATGTATTCATTCGATCATAATCATCTTGACTAGAATAGTTTGGAATTACCATGCCATTAGTTACGACGACTCTTGGAGCATCTTTCGAAGAGGGGAATAGACCTAGTGGATGTCCAGAATACATTACCAGAGTTTGTTCATCATTCATTTCACAAAGATATTTCATCACCATTCTATATTGTGCCCAATTCTGAAATACAGAACCATTTCCTCCATAGGTGATTAATTCATGAGGAAATTGTGCAACGTCCACATCGAGATTATTGTGTATCATCAACATTATGGCTGCTGCTTCCTTAGATTTTGAAGGATAAGTTTCTATTGGGTAAGACTTGATTTCATACTCTGTAGGCCTATATCGCATCATCCAAATGCGGCCATAAGTATTCAATTCGGCAGCGAATTCAGATGCTAAATCACTATGAAGATGTTCGGGGAAATAACGTAAAGCATTACGCAAGGCTAATCTTTTTTCATCTTGAGTAAGTATTTGTCGCCTTGCTGGTGCGTGGTCGACATCAGCAGAAATTCCAGGATGCTCAGGTAAATGCTCAGGAATTCCAGCCCCGATATGGCTGCGCATTGCATCAATATCGGTTGCCATATTATTGCGGAGTAGTAACAGACTTATTGATTGTTGTAGTGAGCGTCATTTATGAGTAAGCACCTCTAGGCGTTTATATGGAGGATGACGTAGTTGAAGCGGAATTACTTCGTGACAATAATCAAAACCGTTACCTTAAAGGTATTGCCAGTGCAATTATTGCTGTGTCAATCGCATTTCTTATGGTTTCAGTAGTTTTTACTGATGTTGCCGATAAATCATTGGCTACCGATAGCGTTGATTACGGAATCAGGGTTCCAGTTTGGGAGCGAGGCGACTTAGATTATATCACAAATTTATCAAATGGATTTGTAATGGAATTTGGGGATTATGAGATATTAGAGACCGAAAATGAATGGAATTCCACACATGTTTTTGTTGAGTATGAACTACCAATAGAAGAAGGAGGAGCCGCTCCTAATGGAAAAATTTCCCTTGCTTATTGGAGACCAAATGTTCCAGAAGGAGTACAAGTTCCAGTGATAGCAGAATTCGGCCCATACTTCCAAGAGCCAAGTGTTCAAACCCCAACAATAGAAGTTCCAGGTAGTTGGTTGGGAGAAATGATAATTGATCAAATCCTACCTCACGGCTACGCTTTTGCACAAATTTCTGTGACTGGAACTGGGCGTTCAAATCATTGTATGGATTTGATGGGAACTGCAGAGCAATTAGGAAACGATGCTGCAGTATCATGGCTTGGTAGCCAAGATTGGTCTAACGGTAATGTGGCCATGATCGGTAAATCGTATGATGGTTCAACTCCTTGGCAAGCTGCAATGTTCGGAAATGGACATCTGAAAACAATCGTACCAATATCCGGCTTGATAGGTGTGAAGGAATTAATGTGGAAAAACGGCTCTTCTGAAGCAAGAGCCCCAATTATGCACAATGGCGTTTACGGCTCATATGGTATTGATGGTGATGAAGAAGACTATGGTAACTTATGCCCTGATTACATAATCGGGCCAGGGACTGGAGTTTCAGCATGGATGTTTGGTTCTGAAATCGCAGGAGATTATTGGGCAGAGAGATACTTCCTCGATAGAGGCTTGGAGAACTACGGCGGTTCTGTTTATCTCATCCAAGGTATGCATGACTGGAATGTCGACCCGCATATGGCTGTGCCAACAATCAATTTACTGAAGGACAATGGTATCGAATCGAAGGGTCTTTTCGGCCAATGGGACCATGATTATCCAGACAGGGCCATTCAGTTAGATGAGCGTTCAGAATTAGGCGGTAGGGGCGGTGAAGCATTCCCTGAAATGATTCGGTTCGATTGGATGCAAGATTTGTTAGAATGGTTTGATTGGTATCTAAAAGGCGAGGGAAGATCTCCAGAATTACATGTTGAAATACAATCAAATCAAGGTTCGTGGAGAATTGAAGACAGATATCCTGCGAGTGATACAACCGAACTGGTAATGTCTCTAGGAACTGAACTTGAGAGAGTGTCGGGCAGTCAGAATGTACTACCTGACGCCTCAACTGGGCCTGTTTACCAAAGCATGCCTTTGACTGAAGATTTGTACATTCAAGGCATGCCTAGGTTACACGTTGAAGTTTCCACTACAACAGTAGGCGGTCAGTTGTATGCGCTGTTAGAAGACTGTGATGGCAATAACTGTATTCACATAGGCCATGCAATAATGGATCTT
>JAACDL010000095.1 GCA_009936765.1 Methanobacteriota archaeon | reverse complement strand
GACTCAGACTTTTCAAGCGATGGGGAAAGTCTTGATGATAGTGATAGCGACCTTCCCGCTGAATTCGTATTTTTCGGTATTGCATTACTCATGATTGGTTTAGGACCAATATTTTTCATAATTAGTTCGATAATAGCTCTATTAGTTCTTATGAGTGGTAAATCTCCCAAAATAATGGGTATCTTTCATCTCTCTTATGGGATAATATTCCTAGCTTTCGCCGCTATAGGAACAATAGATTTTGGATTTGAATCCTTTTCTGCTTATGATGTAACAGGAATTGGATTTTATTTGGGTGCATTTGCATCGGTCCTATTCTTGTTCAAGTAGGCTAGTTACTTTGAAACGCCAATTCCCTGATTCGATCTTTGTAAACGAATCGATCGTTCTGGCATAGTGGTAAACATATGCCCAAATCTGACCTTTCTCTGTATAGATGAGTTGAATTCTCCTATCAAATAACGGATTATCACCAACATTTCCTTCTATTTGGTCAAGATGCTGAATGAATTGGAACATATCGCCCGCTCTGTATATTTCACCGTGAACATCACCATCTCCAATTGTCAATCCAGGATAGTCTCCTAGGTCATACAAGTCTCCTTTTGCTGAGCCAGTGCAATAAATTTCAGAACCGTCACTCATCACTTCACTTCGACTCATTCCATCCATCAATGTACCATAGACAAAAACAAACTCGAATCTTGGATTTGGGCCTTTCCGTAGGGCATAATCTAGCCAGGTGGTGGGTAGATCTAATCTTGTCAATCCGTTACGAACCAATTCTTCATATTCATCAGATGGTTCATGAAATTCAGAATTCGATGAGTTGTGTATGTAGGTGTAAGCTAGGTGACTTTGCCCGTCGCTGGTGTAAACTGTTTTTTCTACTCTGATGTAGTGGTTAGGATGCCCTTCTTTGCGGTCTAATGCATCTCTAGTATACTCATCAATCTCAAACAATGCACCAGGGGTTGCAGCCATGCCGGAGGCTATCCATGTTAGATTTGCAGCACCTGCTCCTCTAGATCTTGAATAGTAATTGAAATCTAAAACAAACCCATCAATCCAAGCAGGTCCGATTTCTTTCAATCCAGATGGCTTAAGACCCTTTCTTGAACACCATTTTTCCCAATCATCCCTGTCAAGGTTAGACCCGTATCCAAAGTATAGCATGGGGGCTGAGTCAGTATTTTCTTCCATAGGGGGAACGTTGACTAGGGGCTAATAAACCCTTAGATTATGATTACTTTTTCCTTCGCATTACTACGAATAATATGAGGAGGAGGATTACTCCTGCGCCGCCTCCACCGTAAACCAATGCTTTGTTATCCATTGAGTTTGATATGATTCCTGATTTTGAATCACTTTCTTCTGGGTCACTTGGTTCTGCATAAACGGTGATCGTAGTATATGCGGTTTCACTATTACAGGAACCTTCGTATCTGCAACTAAATTCACTAGTTGCAATGAACTCTAATGTGAACGATTTTTCATAGAGTCCTTCAGAATTTATCGGCCAATCTTCTGAAACTTTAGGTGTTTTAACCAATATTCGTGCTTTGGTAGGTGGGGCCATAGATTCGATTTCAACCTTAACAAGAGGTATACTGATCGAAAAACCAGCATACTCTAACTCCTCTAGGGAGTCTTTTGTTAAACCTATAGAGAACTGGTCAGCCCAATTTCCTTGATTATAAATCTTGAATTCTATATCTTGTTCAATTTCTGACAGAGAGGGCATAGATGCTTCAACGGCTTCAACTTGCAAACCTGAAAATTGTAGGATACTTACTATCATACTCACTTCCGCTTCAGCAGCATTTGGAGGGGGGGCATTCATGGCTTCAGTTACAGTTGCTCTAACCATCAAATTTCTACTTTGCATCGTCATTCTTTGATCAGCCTTTACAGTTACAGTAAAGTCTTCTTCAGCATTAGGTCCAAGCGTAATAGTACCGGGGTGTGCCGTTACTAAACCATCAGATGTAACTTGGATGTCTATTTTTTCCTGATATGAATTTGGATTGCTGACAGTACAAAATGCATTACCAGTCAAATCTGCTCCGGGATACACTTCAATATCTATTGCGCCAGACGGATCTAGAGACACACATTCGAGGTTTACAGAAGGGGCAACTTGTGCGTCAACCGGAGTAATCGGTAAAACAGTGAGACTAAAAATCACACAGATTAGGATGGCTTTCAATCTCACATATATCTCTCATCTATGGTAGTATTAACAATTTGTGGGGTTTTCCTGCTTTGATGTCGATTAGTTTTTGATAAAATGCAATCTTACAACATGGGCTGTGCCTCTGTGTAAGTTGGATTCATCCAATTCCACAGTTTCGACTTTAGCGTGCTTAATACTAAATCCTTCACCGATAATATCCATCACTTCATCGAGGTCCCAGAGTAAATCAAGACTCTTTGGGCCACCACTAGTCATATCCATTTGGCTAGTGTGGTATCCTTCACAGATGAATTCTCCACCTGACTTCAAAGAAGAAAGCATTCGAGGATAGTGTTCACAAAACAAATCCCAAGGAACATGGAACCATGAACATGCGATCAAATCATAGGTCTCAGAGGTGAAATTTCTAACCGTGAGATCATCGACTTCATAATGCACATGAACTCCTTTTTCCTTAGCAAGTTGCGAACACTTTTCCTTTCCCACATCTGATAGGTCGAAAACAGTGGTGTCGTATCCTTGGGATGCTATCCAAACTGCGTTTCTCCCTTCTCCATCTGCTGGAACTAGTGCCTTGCCATTACCCGGTTTGATAGTTTCAGCTAACCACGCATTAGGCTCTTTTCCATAAGCCCAGCCATCGCCAGAAAATCTAGCATTCCAGGCTTCAGCACCAAATTTGACATTACTCATCGGTCTCAACCTTCTTGAATTTGATAAG
The DNA here is from genome assembly GCA_009936765.1 of Methanobacteriota archaeon. Classification (GTDB taxonomy): domain Archaea; phylum Thermoplasmatota; class Poseidoniia; order Poseidoniales; family Poseidoniaceae; genus MGIIa-K1. The sequence continues at coordinate 7,940 of JAACDL010000095.1, read as the reverse complement.
GCCGACATCTTCGATGATGTCACAATTACCTGGGAGAATTGGAAGAATGTCATCTACAGAAAGCCCCGTTGACTTGTAGATTCGATTTGCTACGGCTTCTTTCTTTTCTCTCCCAGGTGAAACCACAATGTAACGATTGCAAATACTTGCGATATGTTCTGGCGTTGAACCCATTAACAATGGAATACCATTTATTGCCACGAGGCCAATTCCCATTTTCAAATCAATATCCTTGTACCAAGTTCTCTTTCCTCTGATGACGAATGCTCCTTTGCCAACATATTCGCCAGTCACTGCAGACTTCGAAACCTGGCCTGGCTTTACCCAGAATACGGTTCCATGAGCGCCTCCGCCATTCCATGCTCTGCTCCAAGCAAGCGCCATCGTAGCTGCGATTTCAGTAGTCTCATCATCTAGTTCAGCCTCAACTTTATCGGCAAGGCGGAACGCTGGAATGTCCTCTCCAATGTGAGGAGGGGGATGTGTGTCTACAACAAACCCTTGATTATTTCGTAGTGAACAAGAAGGAGCCCCGTGAAGGTCTGCGTGAAGGTACCGATCGCCTAGGGACATGTGCTTCTTAACAACAGAATCGTTTCCTTTAGCATCGCGTCCACCGACCATAAGGTGACCACTTGGAAGCATTGTCCATTTGTGATTTTCAAACCATAGGCGTTTTGCTCTTTTAACACGAGCAATTTGGCCACTAGCCTCTCTTTTAGCATGTTTTTTCCTTGCTCTGGAAAGTTCTAATTTTGTATCTTCAAGGGCTTGAATTGCACCGGCAGATTTGTCCTTTTGCTTACGCCCAGATTGGAAAAATCTCTGAGCATTCTGGTGAACAGTTTCATTCAAATGTAGTGTGACCTGATTACTAGGTTTACCTTCTTCGTCAGGCATAAATGCAACAAAAGTACTCTCTGCAGCATTCACGGACTGAATCCATTCGATTTCTTTGACAGCCTTCTTTACTCCATCCCAGCCTAGACTTTCAACCGCTTCTTTGATTTGAGCCAATAATTGCTCGACGTGAGTCCAATTTTCTTGAATTATGTGACCGATTTCTTGTTGCTTTTCGACCTTAGTACCAAATCCTTCCAATGCCTTCTCTTGCTGTGCTAGCCTTCTTTCAAGGCGGTCAACATCGGTTGAATATCCTCTTCCTGGTGATGCAACATCCAGTGCTTCAGCTTCTCTACGTGCTAAAGCATGGGCGTCATATTGGCCCATCCATTCATCTACAGCCTCACTCAATGTAGGGAAGTCCTTCCTTTCATAGTCTGTAAGTGTGGCAGGAATTACCGGCCAAGCTTGCTCAATTCCACCTTCTTTGAGGAATAAGTGACCTTTCCAATCTCCATTTAGAATCGATTGAAGTGAATCCCAAACTTTCTGTAAATCAGCGTCTTTGATTTCAGCATCAGCGCTGTGGTCAGCTTCAACACAAACCGCAGTAGCAAGAGCCCCACCTAAATTCAGACCGCCTCCTAATGTTCGTCCTAGATTTCTATCACTATCATTCATTAATTCACAAAATGAATCGTAATCAAGTTCGTAAGGGTTTGTGGCGGCAGGAGGTGGGGTGTAGACGACGCCTCTTTTCAGTACCCTATCTGCGTATGATTTGTGAGTTAGAGGTTGAATGATAACATCATCACCATCCGTCAGAATGATATTTCCATCTCTAAACACTTCAACGTAAATGTGAAACATTCCAAATGGCTTCTCAAAAACGAATTTTAGAATTCGATCATATCCAATTTGTTCAATAGTCCTTAGCCTTGCATTAGATAACGACTTTCGTAATACCATTGCAAATGGAGCCGGGTTTTGAGGCATAGGGCGGTCTCTTTTACTCAGGTAGATACGCTTTCCCCGAACTAATACTAAATCCGAGTTCCCTCCTTCTTTAGTTCGTAAACGTAACACTACTTGCTCATAATGTGGCTGGTAACTTTTCCTGCAATGAGCACCGACCATGAATTGCAATTCGCTAGCTATAGCGCGTAAATCAAGTCCGCTCATTACATCCTTCATGCCCGCACCCAGCCACCGTCAGTGGTTCTTACCTTTCCACCTTTTTCATGTGAGAGTAAGTGAGAAAGAGTCTGGTCAATTGCTAATCCGGGGTGAGCATCAGGAGTGTCTTCATAGGCCACTCTAGCGATATCTTCGAGTATTGTATGGCCTGTTTCAACTGCAGCCAATACCTTATCATGACGAGAAGAACGATGCTTAATGTAGTGTTCTAATGTCATAAATGGGAGAGGAATTACAGGTCCATGTGATGGGAATATTAGGTGCGGGTCTAAGTCCAATAGACGCTCTAATTGCTCGATATAAGTCATCATATCTCCTTGCCCGGGTGGAATAAGAATAGTCCCAATACCTGCCACCATGTCTCCTGCTATAAGGCCGGAATCCGAGATTAAACACAGGTGTTCGGGGTGGTGTCCAGGAGTATGAAGAACAGTCCATTCTTGATTACCAAGTTTGAGAACCTCTCCATCTTTGAGAATACGGTCAGCAGAAGTCGATGCTGACCAAACCGGAACATCAAATGCTTCTTTTAGCAATCCTACATCTGCCATGTGGTCACTATGCCCATGAGTATAGAATACGGCTACTAGTTCCCCTTTGTGTCTTTCAACCGCTTCAGCTACATCTTCCATTCCTTCTCTATGTCTAAATGCCGGATCGACAACTATGAAATCGCCTTCAGGGTCGCCAACCAGGTAACAATTTGTGTGGTCTGCAGGTGGCAGAGTTGCGGTTTTTACCGGTACAACCTCTACACCTTGGGCGAATAGAATTGAGCGACGACCAGGCATCCTCGTTTCTAAATCAATAGCAACTTTTTCCATATCTTGTTCCATCAATCCAAGACATCTTTCAACCTCCATCAGCAGTGTGACAACAGGTGGTGCGACTTTGATAGCATTCTGTTGCCAAGCGCCTATTACATCGCATGGACGCATCCACCTAGCATTTTCAAACTCGGTTTGACCTACAAGCGAGAACTCATCATGGTCTTGTGAATGAATGTGGAAAAATGTATTTTCAAATCGCATTGGACCAAAAGGAGGAGTTGTACGCATCGAGATAATTCGCATACCAGTTGTGTCTGCAGAAATATCTCCATCTAGGGCGAGTGGGAACCAGTTTGCTTTGTCGTCAACAACCATTCTTCTGAAGTCTTCTTCAACCGAAACTAATCTTCCATCCTCGGGCGCTAATCCCAACTCTTCGACTAACTCCCTTAGAATCGCACAGTGCTGAACCGAGATTCCAATTACTTCACTTGCCGTTTTATCGACACGCGATACACCGCCTCCTGGAAACGCCCAGTAACCAGGGAATGAGGGCATTGTTTCGCATCTGTGACCGAGTAGAACTTCGACGCCGTCCTCTCCATCTCTAGTGATCATCAATGTCGCTGATGGACGAGGTGGTCTACGCTCCAAATCTGGCATAGATAGGCCAATTGGGACTTCGCTCATATTGCGGCCCAACACACAAATGGTTTCAAGACATAACATGGTCTGGCACCATCATGGTCACAATTGAGGAGGATCTCGAGATGTTGGCCACAGCTATCGACATGGGAATTGATCCATTCCCGCCAAAGAAAGAAAAGAAGCCATGGGCGAAGTATGCAATCGCTTCGTTCATGAGTATCATGATGATAAGTTGGGTCTCAAAGTTCTTGATTCGATTTGTTTGATTATGCTTTGATTCCTTCAAGGATTTCAGGATCTAATTCCATTCCTTGAGACATCTGTGTTCTAACATATTCAGTAACTTCTCTGGCAGTATCTTTTGCTTGCTGCGTCCTTTTGGCTAAAGTTCGCATAGGCATTGCCATACGGTGATTCTTGGCGAAATGAATTTGATTCTCTTCTAAGAAGTTCCAATACATATCTGAAATGGGACAGGATTTTTTGAAATGAAGCGAACAATCCCCACAATAATCTCCCATCTTTTTGATGTATGGTGTTCCGCTAACATACGGTTTAGTTGTCATGACATCTCCAACGGCATAGGTTCCCATTGCAAGCACGTTCGGCTCCACTACCCAATCGTATGCATCCGTGAACATAGCCCAAAACCAATCTGTTAATTCACGAGGATTGATTCCCAAAAGATTGCCAATATTTGCCAGAACCATAAGGCGAGGTATGTGATGCGCATAACCAGTTCCAACAACGTCAGAAACTGCAGTATCTAGGCACAACATTCCACTTTTCTGGCCCCAATAAGTTGGGGGTAGACCTACATTATTCTCTAGCACATTAGGTGTAATTCGAGACTTACTCCATACTCCTTCCCATCCTGCTCCGTTCCGAGCAGGAATATCTTCACTCTCTATTTCGAATCCATCGGTCAATTCGTGAACGTGGCGTACAAACTCTCTCCAGCCAATTATTTGGCGCACAAAACCTTCTTTTGAATTAAGTGGAATTTCCAATTTCAAAGTATCGTCAAGAAGAGTTTTTGGCATTAATCGGTTGAGGTTTAGAAGCGATGAAACCGTTGTATGAAACAGTGTTTTGTGTTCTTGTGTCATCGCATCTTCGTAAGGTCCAAACCAGTGCATGACCGAAGATTTAGCCCATTCCCAAAGTTGATTCGCATCAGAATTTGATGCGGGGAGATTAGAAGGAATAATTTTTCCAGGATGATGTGAATATTTTTCTTCAATCATTTGGATTACTTCGGTTGTGATCTTATCTGGCTTGAACTCAGGATTACTTGGCAACTCGACAGCACCATCCCACGGCAATCGATTTTGATCATCTAATGACCACGAACCGCCAACTGGTTTACCATCTCCATCGAGCATTATACCTCGACTCTTTCTTAGATGACGGTAGAACTTGTCCATTCTCCAAGGTGGACTATCTCCAACACTTGATATGAAATCCTCAGAAGTTGTTAGCCAACCTTTGTGTTGTAAAACCTTGACTTTACCCTCGTTAACAAGATTTGAAATTGATTTCCTAAGGGTTAATTCTGCAGGTTTAGTGACAGTAATTATTGGATATTCCTTTCCAATATCTGCTAAGATTACTGAATACTCCTCTTCGCTGAAGATATACCTAACCGGGTGGCCAAGTTGCTGCATCTCTAAAGCAAAGTGCCTTTGATTGGACAATTGCAGGGCTAATTTTTGTTTGTGATATGGTAATTGTTTTGCCTTCCATGAGGTTTCTATGAATATCAACCCCAATGACTCGGGTTCGGCTTCAGGCAAGAGTTCCTGGTTCAGTTGGTCGTATGCTACGAAGTGCCAGCGCTCCACTCCGTACGGAATGTCTAGTAAAGACGAAGCGAACGCTGACACGGTTGTAAGATTGTAGTTCTGCTTTTGAAAACTTGTTGCTAGTCATAGAATAATACAGACATTATTAATCAGATAGAATGGAATTTAACTATGCCAGAAGGGCCAGAAATCCATCGTGCTGCGAATAAGATTCGCAAAGCATTGGAGGGAATGGTCATCGAAGATGTTGAACTCACAGTGCCACGGTTCTCGGAAGCTGGCCAAGATTTCATTGGAAAAACAGTAAATCGTGTTGAAGCACGTGGAAAAGCAATGCTGATTCACTTTGATAATTTCGTAATGTATAGCCACAATCAATTGTATGGACGATGGACAGTAAACCTCAAAGAAACAGCAGCTAAGAAGTGGAATCGTTCTCTTAGAATCTCATTAACCACTGGAAAACACACTTGCCGTCTATGGTCTGCAACCGATATTTTGTTGATGGAGCCTTGGGAATTATCAGGTCACCCCTATCTCTCAAAGTTAGGGCCAGATGTTGTCATTCCTGAAACTACGGTCGAGGAATTGGTTGAACATATGAATCAGAAAAAGTTCCAAAGAAGACGCTTGAAAGTCCTGTTATTAGATCAAGGATTTTTTGCAGGAATTGGTAATTACCTTCGCAGTGAAGTCTTATTCACTTCTGGTCTCCACCCTGATAGAACAGTTTCTTCATTGAGCGATGAAGAGAAGAATAAGCTTGCTGAACAAGCATTATTCCTGTCTCGCCAATCATATGATGTTCCTGGCATTACCGTCGATTTAGACCTGTATGACAAACTCAGAAGCGTTGGTTTGTCTAGAGGAAGAGCGAGGCACTGGGTATTTACTCGTAATGACAGAGAATGCCACAATTGTGGCCATCTGATAATACACACACGTCCGGGACGTAGAAGGTTAGACTATTGTCCAAATTGCCAGCCTGAATGAACTGTAAACAGCCGAACTTAGATGTATTCAGATATCACAATAACTGAGAGTTATGCAACTCCACATCCTCTGAATATCTTCTTGATGCTTTAACTGAAAAAAGTAGTGTGAGTAATCCTCCACATGATGCGCATACGATTGTCACAAATGTTCCAAATGCAGCGCCGAGGCCTTCACCAATTCCAACACCGATGCCTACTGCTATGTCTTCTACAGTATCTCCCCATGTAGCACCACCATTGTTTCCACCTGGGCTCTTACAATCCGGGTTCTCTGAATCCTTACACGGGTCATCATTTTTTGAGGATGTGCTGCTATCTGAGTTACTAGAGCTGTCTGGGAGCAAAACCAGTGCTGTGAGACTAGCACTAATCAGGGCTAATACGATGAAAACAACAGTCATTGCTGTCGGTTTTGCGTATTTTCCAACTGAGGAATAATTGAATTCCTTTTGGCAGTATGGGCAGTCAAATGTTCCATAATCTCCTGATTCAATGACTATCTCTCTATCGCAATGCGGACATTGGATATTAGCCATGTAAATTCTAGTGACTTATACTGCTTAAGGGTTAGGCAGTTTCTGATTTACTAAGACCGCCAATTTCAATAGAAAATACAGGTACGGTTGTTCATGACACTGAGCAAATGCTTAGCAGAGTTACAATCTGGCGATAATGGAAAGAAATGGTTTCCTAAAACCAAGTTTACTGAGTATACAGGCATCAAGGGGAAAACCCCTCAGAACCTATCCATTGATCACTATCAGAATTATGTTAATACACATCCTGAATTACTTGAAAATGGGATGTATTTGTTCCGTCTTGGAAGAGGTTGCTTTAGTTTGGTAGAATCCAGAAATTTGCTAGAACAGTACTTTGTTGATGACAAAATGTTCCCATCTAAAGGTGACCGATATGTTTCTTCAGCAAGCCAGCAAGATTTGTTCTCATTTTCTATTATGCCAAAACTTACCGAGAATACTCTGTTGAGTTTAGGATTAGCAACTGGAGTAATTCAAGCCGGTTTAGGAATGGATTCAGAAGAACCTATTCCGTCACCTAGTGAGGCAAATGGTTCCTACAAATTTGAAATCAAAAACCCTCATAATTCGGAAAATTTCATTCACGATGGGCAAGTTGAAATCGACACGGTTGTCTTCGGTAAAATGAATGGTGAGTACACGCTTTTCGTGATAGAAGGTAAAGAAGGTAAGCCAAGTACAACATTGGCAAAGCACAAACTTGCTTATCCTGTAATGGCATTAGCTAGCGAAGGCAATATCCCAGAATACATTAACATCGTACCCGCTTATGTACGTGCATGGCAAGATGTCAAGAACAATTCAATTCACTATTGCATTGCAACTTTTGGAATGGATTGCAATCCGAGGAACTCGGCAGTTGACCTCGCCGAATTGAAGTTAACTGGAAATCCAAAGCATCTGTATTTACAGAATATATTCTCTTGAATTGGACACTCGGCACGGTGTGTCCTAGACCTATTTCAATCAATTCCATCATTTGAAAACAAATCAGTCACCAATCCAGAAATATCCATAGGGTTATTTATTGAGCCTTGTATGATTGAATCTAGTTTTATTGTATACTTTATCGTCTTTTCAATTACAGCGTTCATTCCTATAAGGTTGTTAAATCTAAGTGTTTTAATATTGGGATCTCTCATG